>NZ_JAYGHC010000012.1:55699-70445 GCF_034932285.1 Cronbergia sp. UHCC 0137 | reverse complement strand
TTCCTTTTTCTTTCTTCTTTCTTCTTTCTTCCTTCGCGTCCTTTGCGGTTCATTTCTCCTTCATTTGTCAAATACATTTTGACAAACTACTACTCCTGAATCAAATTCTCCAAGGCCACCTGTAAGTCCTTAGTTAAATCAGTTACACCTTGCCTAGCAGCTTGACGGTTTCCCTGAGAACTTAACCAGCGTTCAGTGACAGAAATTGGTTCACCGACTGTAATTAACGCTTGTTTCCAACCTAAACGGGGTCTACCAGGGAGAGTAGAGTCCTTAATCCTCGAAAGGAGATCAAACATTAATAACGCCGTTTCTGCAAACCTTTCCGCAGTGGGTTGTTTTTGAATATAATCAGCCGTAACAGCCACAAAACTTTCTGCTATTCTCATCTGCTGCATTCGCAAATCGGCTTCTTGGGCTACCCAGTCAGCCAGACCCCGCTTAAAAGGTGGTAAACTGTTGATATCTGAGATATCTTCTCGATAAATATAATTCCAACCAGCTTCTTCCAAACGGCGACATCTATCAATAAAATTACCTTGAGCCTGAACACCAAAATACTGTTCCGCCAACTTCAAAGCAGTGTCCATTAAACGGTGTAATCTGGTAATTAACACCTCATTGGGTTTATCTGTCGATTCCGCCACAATTTCCGGTAAATCTTGATGATAGAAACGACGATAAAATTCCTCCATTTCTGTAATCAGATAGGCACTTAACCGGATAATACGCTGATATAATATTTCTGTTGGTTCAATACCCGTTTGACTAATTTCTTCAACTGGTAAACCGCTATCTGCTTCTAACTTACTTAACAGCCAATCTATTTTTTTCCAAGGAGGCTGAACATAACTATATTTAATGGCAATAGGAACAATAAAAACCGTTTCATCTCGATTGGCTTTGTGTAAATCTTCCGCACACCAAAAACCCAATTGGGCTACACCCGGTTCTAAAGGACTAACTATGCCACTATGACCATTAGTACCACCTTCTGGGGCGATCGCGATCGGCATTTTAGCATTAGCAAATAAATCCCGCGCCATTTGGATAGCATTTCTATCCACACGTCTTCCCCGACGAATGGGGACACCACCAACGCGAGAAAATAACCATCCTAGCCAATTTCCAGCCCATAAAGTCATTCCTCGTTCATACATAAAATGACTGTGAACAGGATATTTAAGAAAAATTCCCTCTTTACGCGCCACATTAGGAACAATCCGCGATAATAAATAGAGCATAGATAGAGGATCTTCTACCTCTGGGTGACGAAAAGCCAGTAAAAAGCGAACTTGTCCCGACTGAAACCTGTGATAGAGTTGAGCTAATATTTCCGCATTTTGGGCTTCAATACGGACAATACCTGCGGGTAGCCAAGGACGAGTTCTCACACGGAGGACAAAAGGCAAAAACCAATAGAAAATCTTGAGAAAAATTGGGTTAAAGCGTTGAGGAATAAATTTGAGGGGTGGTTGAGTAGAATGGATTAATTTAGGCAACTTTTTCTCCCAAAGATGTAGCGTTAGTTTAAAATCTGGATTTCTCTCCGCGCCTCCGCGCCTCTGCGTGATACAAATTATATATTTAAAATAGTTTGACAGATGAACACACCAGCAGACCCCCGACAATTGGCACCAGCAACACAACGTAACCGCGAACCGATTTTAGATGTACTTTTAAATGTACTACCTCCCACTGGGACAATCCTAGAAATTGCCAGTGGAACTGGTGAACACGCTGTATATTTTGCTCCCTTTTTACAACCACGTCAATGGCTACCTTCTGACCCAAACCCCCAATTAAGGGCTAGTATTGCCGCTTGGTCGGAAGATTTTAAAAGTGATAATCTTTACCCACCCATTGAATTGGATGCCCAAATGCCAGTTTGGCCAGTGGAAAAAGAGCGATTCACTAATTTGCCGATTACAGCTATTGTCAATATTAACATGATTCACATTTCCCCTTGGGCATCTTGTCTAGGACTAATGGCAGGGGCTGGGCGGATTTTACCTGTGGGTGGTATACTATATCTGTATGGACCTTACAAAGAAGACGGAGAACATACTTCCCCTAGTAATGCTGCTTTTGATGAGTCTTTGCAAGCCCAAAACCCAGAGTGGGGTGTGCGAAATCTCGAAGATGTAATTAAGGCAGCTAAGTCCGAAAATTTGGTTTTGCGGAAAACCTACCAAATGCCAGCAAATAACCTTTCGGTAATTTTTGAGCGCGTAAATGGAGATTAGCGGACTCGAACCGCTGACATCCTGCTTGCAAAGCAGGCGCTCTACCAACTGAGCTAAACCCCCGCAATAGTTCCCCAATTTAAACCTTGACAAGAATATATTAACCCAATAATGTTTTTTTGGAAATAGATGACTCAAAAAAATCTTTTAGTTGTGGCTACACTGTATAAATTTGTAAGGTTGTCTGATTTGGAGCAGATGCGAGATATTCTCCTGTCTGTGTGTCTAAATCATGGCATCAAGGGGACGATTTTATTGGCATCGGAAGGAATAAATGCTACAATTGCGGGCGATCGCCAAGGCATAGACGATGTTGTGGCTTTTCTTCATGCTGACGGGCGGTTTGTTGATTTAGAATACAAGGAATGTTACACAGAAACCCCTCCTTTTGAAAAAATGAAGGTGCGGTTAAAACCAGAGATTGTGACTTTTGGCATAGGAGAAGTTGACCCCAACGAACGGGTTGGAACTTATGTTAGTCCTGAAAAATGGAATGAAATTATATCTGACCCGGAAGTGGCTGTGATTGATACTCGTAATGATTATGAGTTTAATATTGGTACTTTTAAAGGTGCAACAAATCCTCAAACTCAAACATTTCGGGAGTTTCCAGAGTATGTGAACCAACAACTTGACCCGAATAAACATAAAAAGGTGGCTTTGTTCTGCACTGGTGGGATTCGTTGTGAAAAGGCCTCATCTTATATGTTAGCTCAAGGGTTTGAGGAAGTTTATCACCTCAAGGGTGGGATTCTCAAGTATTTGGAAGAAGTTCCAGTTGAGGAGAGTTTATGGGAAGGAGAATGTTTTGTGTTTGATGACCGTGTATCTGTTGGTCATGGGTTGGAAGCTGGAAGTTATGAGTTATGTTTTTCCTGTGGTCATCTGATTGCTAATGATGATAAACTTTCTCCTAAGTATGAAGTGGGTATCTCCTGTGCTTACTGCTTTGATAGTTTAACCCAGGAAAAAAGGACACGTCTACAACAAAAATGGCAGCATTTTCAACTTCAAGCTAATTCTTCACCGCTAGGGTCAAACCATCAGCTATGGGGACTAAACTCAGGGTAATTCGGGAGTCTTGATGTAACTTTTGATTGAATGCGCGAATTTTGTTGGTTTGATTATCTTGGATTTCGGGGTCTGCGACTTTCCCTGACCAGAGGACGTTATCAATGGCAATGAGTCCACCTGGTTGAATTAATTGGAGCGATCGCTCATAATAATTGGGATAGTTCCCCTTATCTGCGTCAATAAAGGCAAAGTCAAAGGTTTCTGCTTCACCTGCTGCTAAGAGTTGATCTAAGGTTTCCAAGGCTGGGGCAATATGCAATTCTATTTTATCTGCTACGCCGGCCTGTTGCCAATAACGCCGAGCAATGCTGGTGTATTCTTCACTCACATCACAGGCTACTATTTTTCCTTCTGGCGGTAATGATAAGGCTACTACCAAGGAACTATAGCCTGTAAATACACCAATATCTAAGGTTTTTTTCGCTCTTGTTAATGTCACCAATAAAGACATAAATTGTCCCTGTTCTGGGGAAATTTGCATTCCTGAGTTTGGTAATTGGGCGGTTTCTTGTCGCAGTTGGGTTAAAATTTCTGGTTCTCTCAAGGAAACTGAAAGTAAGTAATCATACAGGTTTTGTTCTAATCCTATTGTTTGTTTTGCCATAATTTTTTGTTTGATATCTTTAGGAACGTAAATTTAATAACCTGTAATTCTGATTTAACCTGGAATGGTGCGTTACGCTGTCGCTCTAGCGTAGCCATGCCCGAAGGGCTTTACACACCCTACTTTTGCACTTTATTTAATTCATATTCCTTAGTTAAGTATAGTCATTTTTGGAGGTTTCGCGCAAAGGCGCAAAGGAAGAGTTAGTAGGGTGTGTCAGATGGAGAAATATGACTAATGGTGGTAAAATTATCGGGTCTGACGCACCTTAGAAGAAACAAAAAACCGCAAGCCCTATTTAGTAAAGTTTGTCAATGCGTAAGTCCTAGTATATTTATGTTTGGAGGTTTGGCGCAAAGACGAAGACTGTTACAAAAATAATCAGTAAGGTGTGGAGATGTGTAGAGATATTTCATCAATGGAATTTAATTGAATTAATTGTCAGGTTTTCTTTTAAGATTAAAACTATTCTGTGGAAATTGGTTCACTAGATTTTGTTGTTTTCAGAGGGGGATATGATGAGCCGTCCAATTATTCTTGGTATCGTCGGTGACAGTGCGGCTGGTAAAACAACACTGACGAGAGGAATTGCTCAGTTACTTGGACTAGAGAATGTCACCCTCATCTGTACTGATGATTATCACCGTTATGATCGTCAACAACGTGCGGAAAAGGGGATTACAGCCCTCCATCCTGATTGCAACTATCTAGATATTATGCAGCAACATCTCTCGCTGCTACGCACAGGACAACCAATTCTTAAACCTGTTTATAGCCACAAAACGGGTACTTTTGAGCCTCCACAATATATTAAGCCAAATAAATTCGTGATTATTGAGGGTTTGCTTGGTTATTCTACTCGCGCAGCCCGTGATGCTTATGATGTTAAGGTTTATCTTGCACCTCCTGAATCAGTGCGATCGCAATGGAAGGTAAAACGAGATACCCAAAAGCGCGGTTACACTCCAGAACAGGTGTTAGCAGAATTAGAAAAACGCGAACCAGATTCCGAACAGTTTATTCGTCCCCAGCGTCAATGGTCGGATATTGTAGTCAGTTTTTATCCTGCTAACGAAGAAGCTGATGAACATTTAAATGTCCGGTTGGTGTTACGTCCTTCTATTCCCCACCCTGATTTTACAGAAATTATTGATGCTGGTAATGATGATTCTCAGTCTGCTATCCGTTTAGGTTTGGGTAGAGATATGGGTAAACCGGTGGATGTGTTAGAAGTTGATGGACACGCTACTCTAGATCAGGTAAATAAGTTAGAGCATCTAATTTGTTCTGATATGCCCTATTTAAGAAATGTGTGCGATCGCGAAAGTAATCCAGAATTAGGTAAAATAGCAGGTACTACCGGAGAAACTCTACAAAGTTACCCCCTGGCTATTACTCAATTATTGATTACTTATCATATGCTCAAAGCTACCCAAATATATCAGTAATTATAATGAAGGCAGGAGGCAGGAGGCAGGGGGCAGGGGAAGCAGGGGAAGCAGGGGAGGAATAAATCTTTTATCACCAATCACCAATCACCAATTACCCATTACCAATCACCAATTACCCATTACCAATTACCCATTACCAATCACCCATCACCTAATTTGAGTAACTAAATGGACAAGTTCTGGTAAAATGAGTTTTTCCATTCCTAGCTTGACGGCGTTGGTTGAGCCGGGAAGGGAGAAAATTAATTTATTTTGATAAACACCAGCTACAGCGCGAGATGCGATCGCTCTAGAACCAATTTCTTGATAACTTAGCCAGCGAAATAATTCACCAAATCCTGGTAAAGTCTTTTCGAGTAACTTTTCTATGGCATCATAGGTGGTATCTCTGGGGGCAATTCCTGTACCACCATTAAATATTATAGCATCAAATATTGTATATTGTGCTAATATTTCTATCTGTGCTTGAATTTGTGCTGGTTCATCTTTAATCAGTTTGTATTCCCCAACAACATGATTTGCAGACAACAGTAATTGCTGAATCAATTGACCACTTTTGTCGGTTGTCGGGGAACGGGTATCGCTGACGGTAACTACAGCACAAGTTACTATCATTCCTGGTGTGTTTGGGTGAGGTTGTGTTGCCAATTTTGGAGATGTCTATAGTGTAATTAATATCTGCGTCACCGTGTCCCCGGTTTTTAATTTCTCAGAAAAAGAGCAGAAACACTGGAATATTTACCAATGTTCTGTCGTCGATTTTTACTCAGATTTACTAAAATCCAGTCCATTTTCTTCTGCGTATCGTTCCATGAAACGCATAAAACGATCCCATTCTTCAGTCGATCTAATGACGTAAATAGCTTCTAATCCTTCTGGCCTACCGTTGATAAATTTAGCTTTGACTTCACGAATGACGATTTCTCCTTCTTCGTCAATCATATACATCCCGGTGATGTCGTCTGTGCTGTTTTGTCCCAAAATTGTCGGCTTGGTAAATATAAAGGTTGCTGTCCCAGAGTCACCGCTGCGCGATCGCGTTAAGCGTACCTCTGGAACTACTAATTCGTCAAGCCCTCTAGAAAATTGGATTTTTGCCATGATGGGTGAATTTAAAGTTTTATGATGGTTATTTTCATATTCTCTCATCATTTGTAACCATTGCGAACCATAGGATTTAGAGATTTAGGAATATTCATAATTACATATATTTACCTAAATGATTTATCTATTTAGTTATGATTTAACAATATACTAGATTTTAACCCTGTTCCCTATTCCCTCTTATATGAAATATTATCAACAACAAACCAACGCCTTTCCCATTAATTACCTTAACGATTTATGGGGAGAAATTCAAGCTTGTTCTTTTTTTACAACCAATAACCTCAACCGCGATTTTGTTAATACTAAAGGATTTTCTGTAGTATTTCGACGTTCAGGAATTGCAGAAGTTGAACAAAAGTTTCCCTTTTTTAAACCTTATCTAGATTTAGCTCTCCAGTCAAGTTGTAATGCTTTTTATCTTAATCCTTTACTGCTTAAACAAGATTCTCGTGTAGATCCGCACATTGATCGTTCTCTGCGTTCTTACTGCAAAACCATTGAACCACCTACCCTTGTCAGTGTTCTTTATGTCCGTTTACCAGCAGATATGGAAGGGGGAGAATTGGTACTTAAATCTCATAAACGTCAATTGGGGGAAATTAAACCCCAAATCAATACACTGGTCTATTTTCAGGGTGATTTAATTCATTCTGTTAATGCAGTCAAAACTCCTGGAAATCGCTTGAGTCTTGTTTGTGAACAGTACACACTCAATGAAGTTGAACTTGAGGAAATACCACAATTCACTTTGGAATCTAGAGTATCTCAATATGCTAGTAAAAAAAGAAAGTAAGGTGTTTGCCAAAAATCAATTTTCTTCTTGAGTGAAATCCTAAATTCTTGTTGAACAACAAGATTCTCGATTTTGGACAGAGGTTGAGTATATGATAATTAGAATTTTATTGTCAGGAATATATAAATTAAATAGAAATGCTATATAATGAAATATTTAGGAGCAATTTAAGATGAATCATGATCCTTTTATTGTCTCACCAGGTTCTAAAATATCTTTATTAAAAGACTATAACCCAGCTTATAAAGATGATGTTTTAGAAAAAAGTGATGGCAAAAAGAAATTTAAAACAGAAATTGAACAACTAGCTATTTATCAACATATCCTCTATGCTCAAAATACTCATGCTGTATTAATTCTCTTTCAAGCAATGGATGCTGCTGGCAAAGATAGCACAATTAAACACGTAATGTCTGGTATTAATCCCCAAGGTTGTCAGGTATTTAGTTTCAAAATGCCAAGTACCGAAGAATTAGACCATGATTACCTATGGAGAAGCGTGAAGGCATTACCAGAAAGGGGTAGAATTGGTATATTTAACCGTTCATACTATGAAGAATTGCTAATAGTGCGCGTCCACCCAGAAATTTTAGCAAAACAAAATTTACCCCTAATTCCTGAAAATAATCAAATATGGCAGCAACGGTTTGAGGAAATTAATAATTTTGAAAAATACTTGACAAATAATGGAGTGGTGATCCTCAAATTTTTTCTTAATGTTTCAAAAGAAAAGCAGAAAGAACGGTTTTTGGAAAGAATTGCCACACCGGAAAAACATTGGAAGTTTTCGCTGAGTGATGTTCGTGAACGTGCTTTTTGGGATGATTATATGGAAGCTTATGAGCAAGTTTTTAATCATACGAGTACAGAATGGGCTCCTTGGTATATTATTCCTGCTGATACGAAATGGTTTACAAGATTGGTGGTAGCTAATATTATTCGCAAAAAATTACAGGAACTAAATTTACAATATCCTCAAGTTAGTGAACAACATCGACAACGACTTTTGCAAGCTAAAGAGGTGTTGGAAGCAGAAGAGTAAAATGTCTGAATCTTGTCCGACTACTTATTTTATGGGGATTCTAAAGTTTTAAGGATTTTTAAATATAACTCTTCTACTCTCTTGGTTTGTATCTCACCACTGGCAGCATAGTGAGATAAACTAGGAGATCCATTTACTTCTAAAAGAGTATAATCTATCATCGGTTTGGTGATATCAGTGGTAATGATATCTACACCTGTTAATCTTAGTGCCATATCGCTGGTAATGTTAATGGCTAATTTTTGAAAGTCTGGATGAATACTTGCAGTTAAATCTATAGCCTCACCACCACTAGATAAATTAGCATTATCTAAAAGATAAATAATCTGATTTTCTGGAATTATACTATCGAAATTGAGGTTTTGTCTTTGGAGATTTTGCTCAATGCGAAAATCATCTATTTGGATGTTTATTTTTCGTCCAATTTTCAGCAAATTTTGCTGTTTTTCTTGCAAAAGTGTTAAAATGGTAGATTGACCATTTCCCACTATTTTTAAGGGGATTCGTTGATAAACGGCAATAATTTCATTATCTAAAACGACAATTCTATAGTCATTACCACTATAAAATTTTTCAACAATTATTCCTGAATGAATTTGTAATATTTTATTTGCGGCTTCATAGTATTCTATTTGATTGTAAACCTTAGTGACTAATATTCCTTGACTAAGATTAAGCGGTTTAACAATGACAGGAAATCCTATTTCTTGAGCAAAAATAAGCCCATCATTGATATTTCGGGGCTTGTTTAACTTAGCACATAATTGATCATTAAAAAACGTTTGTCCTTGAGTAGTTCTATATCCAAATTGCTTGAGAAAAAAGTTAGAGTAGGCTTTATCTTTGGCTAAATATGCTGAACCAAAGCCATTAATATTTAGTTTAGTGGTGCTAAAACAGGTTTTTTTCCCATTTTTAAAGGTGATATGTCCCACTAATTCATATTCTGGCTCTACTATAATTGTTGCTCCTATTTGTAAGGCTACTTTATGGAGTATTGATGTTAGTAATGGCATTTTAGTCAAGGTAACAGGTAACAGGGAACTCCTAAATATGATCTAGGATTGCTATATTTTAAATTAGAGCTAAGTATAACAGCTTAGGTAACATCTTAAATTATTTTATTGCTGAGTAAATACTTTAACCAAAGATTTATCAACGGACGGTTAAAATTTCCGCTGTAAAGACAGAATAGGCCTTTCTGTATCCAGAAAAATCTGTATATTCGCTCTTTTTCAGTTTTGCTGCTTAGTTAAAGTTATGTTGTAGCACTAAGTATTGACAATTTAAAAAATATGTAATAACAAGGTGGCATCAGCAATAAAAAAAGGCGTTAGAATGTCCCCTAAAAGAGACAGGCTAACACCGTTCATTCAAGTTTTAAGGTTAAGATAATCATGCCACAAAACACCAATTACAAAGAGGCTCAGTCAGACAATCAAGCGATGCCTACGGCTAGCGAAGCTAACGCTTACAGAAATCGTCTTAATGCTTGGACGATCGCTCGCATCATTTCAGAAACCCAAAGAGAGACTGTAGCCAGATTCCGCACTCGTTCTGATGCAGATGGTTATATTCAGCATTTACGTCAGGTGATCCCAGATGGGACTTTCCAGGTTTTCTTTGATTGTCAGCGCGAAGAAGCTGTAATTTAAATTTTTACTGAGTCCTATTCAATCACAGTCCACTCTGCATCTACACACCATTTGAGTGGAATTACGAGAGCGATCGCTTCAGGTAGGGTAAAGGGTCAAATAGGAAACGGGTAATAGGTAACAGGAAGAATTTTTCTTCATCGGCTGTTTAAGATTTTTTGTAAACCTGGAATATTGCCTTCATGAATGCGAGAATCAAGGTTACGAGCAAAGACTTTGGTTGTAGACGCAACCTCGAGTAATTGCCCAACATGATTTTCATTGTAGTGAAATAAAGCTGTAAAATCGGATAGGCGATAAACTTGCTGCATATTGTGAGAGACAAATACAATTGTTAACTCAGAACGCAAACACTGAATTAGTTCTTCAATTTTGCCACTGGTAATGGGATCAAGACCGACGAAAAGTTCATCCATTAACAACACTTGTGGTTTGACGGCTAAAGCACGAGCAATACATAGACGTTGTTGTTGTCCACAAGAAAGTTCTAAAGCAGGTTTATAGAGTCTATTTTTGACTTCTTCCCACATATCGGCGGCTTTTAAGGCTAATTCCACAACCTCATCTAGCTCTGTTTTTGGTCGCCATCCTATTAATTTTACCCCATAAGCAACATTATCATAAATGCTCATGGGGAAAAGATTAGGAGTGGGATAAATGGTACTAACTTGACGACGAAGACGATTTAAATTAATCCGACGCTCGTAGATATTTTGACCGAAAAACTCCACTTGTCCTTCAATTTTTATTTCTGTCTCCAATTCACTCATGCGATTAAGTGATTTTAAAAAAGTAGATTTTCCGCAACCGCTAGGTCCAATAATTGCTAGTATTTTGTTTTGGGGAATATCAATTGATACATCTTCAAGAATTTTTTGTGTGTGATAATAAAAGCTGAAGTTTTTAACTCTGATAGCGGGAATGATTTTACTCATGGTTACAAAATCCATAGAATCAACGTTGATTTAGCAAAGTGATGATCAGCAGTATTACTATTTCATTCTGTTACCTTGAAGAAAAACATGAGCGTGTATTGCATAGATAAACAGCAAAGATAGGGCGAGTTGTTCTTTGTAGAAAGCCCGCAGCCTGTGTTAATTTTTTACAGAGTTTGGATAATCAGATTGTACTATACTCGGTCCTCTAGGAGAGTAAAAAATAGTTATATTAGTTGTATGGAGTGGGTTTTTTGTTCTATTTTGGTGTGATGAAGATGAAATTTCTTTGGTAGAATTTACATTCCATCAGAACTTTTTATGCAAAATGGGGATAATGGCATTCAGTCAAAACTACAAGGACAGTATCTCATGTTTCGGTATTTAAGTTTCATCGCTACTACGTTTATTTTCTGGAATCTATGGAGTACGTTAACACTGGCACAGGGTAAAAAGCTAGAAGAACTGGATAAATTTCCGCCGAGTCCACTAGAAATAATTACATCTGATCCTTTGCTACCATTGGGAGGAGATAAGCGTGAGTTAACTGCGGAGGAACGGCAAAATTTAAGTAAGGTTCTAGATGAGTTGAATCAAGAAGCTTTGGTGAAACTACAAGGGGGAGATAAGGTAGCAGCGTTTGAGATTTGGAATCGGGAATTACGTTTAAGGCGTTTTTTAGGGACATTCGCTGAGATAGAAGCACTTTCAAGGGTGGGTACGATCGCTGTTAGGGAAAACGAAGGTCAACAAGTACAATATATTACTCAGCGAGTAAAGGCAATTGAAAAGCAGTTAGTTGAGCAAAAAAGTACAGATTTAGATTTATGGCGATCGCTAGGTGTAGCTTATCAAAGTCTGCGACTCCCTAAACTAGCTGTAGAAGTTTATCAGCAAGTCTTGACATTGGTGCGACAGCAGCAAGATTCAACCGCAGAACTAGCAACTCTGAATACCATTGGAGAATTACATCTAAGTTGGTTTAATTACCCCCCAGCGGCCACGACTTACCGAGAATTGTTGAATTTAGCAATAAATAAACGTGACCGGGTAAATGAAGTAGTATATTTACGAAGATTAGCGGAAATTTACACCAGAACCAAGGAATATCAACAAGTGATCGAGGTGCTGGTTAAGTTGGCAAATATTTACACTGCTGAAAATGATCTTACTCAAATTCCGGCTTTAAAAATAGCGATCGCTACAAATTACGAATCTCTCGCTCAAAAAAACCCTAATTTAATCCAAGAAGCCTTTAACAACTATCAAGAAGCATACATCACAGCTTGGGAATTAGAACAGCATACCAGAGCCAGTGAAGCTTTACAGAAGTTAATCGCCCTTTACCGTTCTCGACAACAAACAAATGAAGCTTTACAAGCCAGTAAGATTTTAATTGAAACTGAAAAATTAGCCACTAACTTCTATGGTTTGATGCAAGCTTATGATCAAATGGCACAATTATATTTACAACGTCAAGAATATCCCCAAGCACTAACAGCTTTTCAAGAGGGATTAAAGTTAGCGATACAACTCAAACATCAAGAAATATACTTTATTGAGCAAATTGAAAAGTTATAGTATTTTGAATTTAACCCACTGCAAAATCAGTATATGGTTAATTTATCCATTTTATAATTACCTCATTTTCATCATCAATAGACCTCTTGCATAAATACTTTGGTGTCGCCAAGAATATTCTTGAAAAGCTCACGCAAAGGCGCAAAGAAGAAGTTTAGAAAAGTTTCCGGCTACGCGGACTAACGGAAAACCAAGGGTTTAAAACCCACGGAGGTGGGTTTCGTCTGTGTAGCCGTGACTTCCAGTCGCCGGGGTTAGTTTTTTAGAAGTTGCTAAAGTTAGCGATCGCTCCTGTGATCTTATCCACCACTTCATCTACAGGTATAGCTCCCAATTCCCCAGAAGCACGGGTACGAATACTCAAACTGTTGGTTTCTACTTCTTTTGCACCAACAACAGCCATCACGGGTATTTTATCTTTTTCTGAATTGCGAATCAACTTACCTAAGCGATCGCCACTCAAATCAACTTCTGCACGAATACCCAAAGCCATCATTTTCGCAGCTACATCTTTAGTAAAATCTAACTGCACTTCACCCACTGGTAACAACCTAATTTGTACAGGTGCTAACCATAAAGGGAAATCTCCCGCATACTCCTCAATCAAAATCCCAATCAACCGTTCCAAAGAACCAAACGGTGCGCGGTGAATCATTACCGGACGTTTACGAGAACCATCCTCAGCCACATATTCCAAATCAAACCGCTCAGGTAAATTATAATCTACCTGCACAGTTCCCAATTGCCATTCCCTATCTAACGCATCACTGAAGATAAAATCCAATTTCGGCCCATAAAAAGCCGCTTCTCCAATCCCTTCAAAATGCTCCATTCCCAACTGCTGGACAGCGCGACGAATTGCACCCTCAGCTTTATCCCAAACTTCATCACCACCGATATATTTATCACTAGCAGGGTCACGAAAACTCAATCTAGCTTTAAAATTCTTTAACTGTAAACTCTTGAACACCGTCAAAATCAAATCTACAACATTCAGAAACTCATTATCTAACTGTTCTGGAGTCACGAATAAATGAGAATCATCTACTGTAAAACCGCGTACTCTTGTTAAACCGCTCAATTCCCCAGATTGTTCATAACGGTAAACTGTACCAAATTCTGCCAAACGCATCGGTAATTCCCGATAAGATCGCAACTCACTCTTGTATATTTGGATATGAAAAGGGCAATTCATGGGCTTGAGAACAAAGCCCGTTACAAATTCTTGAGGTACAATTGGACGAACAAGATTTCCCTGCATTTCTAGCTCAGGACTTATTTCTTTAGAGGCTCTATCTGATTTATCAGGTTTATCAGCCATCAAGGGGAACATATCTTCTTGGTATTTTTGCCAGTGTCCAGAGGTTTTAAATAAATCAACTCTGGCAATGTGAGGAGTAACTACAGGTAAATAACCGCGTTTTAGTTGTTCTTTTTTCAGGAAGTCTTCTAAAATCGTCCTTAACAGAGTACCTTTGGGAGTCCATAAAGGCAAACCGGGACCGACTAAATCAGTAAAGATAAATAATCCCAGTTCCTTACCCAGTTTACGATGATCACGACGTAAGGCTTCTTCTTTGCGGCGTTTGTATTCAGCCAGTTGTTCTGGAGTTTCCCAAGCAGTAGCGTAAATTCGTTGTAATTGTGCCTTATTTTCATCTCCACGCCAATAAGCACCGGCAACACTTTCTAATTCTATGGCTTTCGGGTTAATTTCACTGGTATTTTCCAAATGGGGGCCAGCGCACAAATCCCACCATTGATCGCCTAAATGGTAAATGGTGATCGGTTCTGTTTTAATATCTGCCAGAATTTCTAATTTGTACGGTTCTTTAATGGCTTCAATCCGTCGCTGTGCTTCTTCTCGGCTGACTTCTTCCCGAATTAATGGCAATTTGCGGTTAATAATCTTCACCATCTCTTTTTGGATGGATTTAAGATCCTTGTCGCTGAAGGGTTCGGGGTTATCAAAATCATAATAAAACCCATTCTCAATCCAGGGTCCAATGGTAACTTGTGCTTTGGGAAATAGCTTTTGTACCGCCATCGCCATGATATGAGAGGCTGTGTGGCGAATTTTTTTTAATATCTCGGATTCGCTGGTGCGGGGTAAATAAATTTTTTCTGGTTGTTCTGAGTTATTGGAACTTTGATTAGGTGACATCTGCTTTAGCGAAAAATATATGCAAGTAAATGATAGTCCACTTGATGATGGCGTTGTAAGACCAAATTTGCCGATTACCCTAATTTACCTTAAC
>NZ_JAYGHC010000012.1:51017-55482 GCF_034932285.1 Cronbergia sp. UHCC 0137 | reverse complement strand
AAGCCCTAACTATGACGACTCAGGTTGTTAAAACTGGGAAAATGAGAAAATGAGAAAATGAGAAAATCGGGAAAATGAGAAAATCGGGAAAAATAGCAACAAGAATAATTAATTTCCTGCTCCCTACCTCCCCTACCTCCCCTGCCTCCCCTGCCCCCTGCCCCCAAATCCTCCCATAGGCATATAAACAGATATGACTGGGGAACTTTACAAACCTTTTGTCAAGATTCTATAATGGTATTTCGTATATAAAACTACAGTTTTTTCATTCAATTTAACTTATGTGAGGATAAAATTATTGTTAAGAATGGTAAATAGCGTTAAGATTAAGGAGGAATTTGGAAATATCCTTCTCATATATGGGAGACTTAAAGTTATCAGGGGCTGAGTTGCTAAAAACAGTCTTAGAGCCGTTGTTACAAGATTTTCAGTGTCGAAACGCCCATCTGTAGCGATCGCTCCCGGTGGGATAAAGGCCATCGTACAAACCACTGAAAAATGAGAAAGTGCCGCTAAAGTGGCTAAGTGCCTACCAATAACAAAAGGGTATATCTCGAAAAGTTCCGAGAAGATTCTTAACATTTTTTTCATAAAAAAGTAATGTATACCATGTTACTTTAAGCTGAATAAAGGGTTATTCCATAAAAATCAGCACCCAAAAAAATAATTAATTTAGCGATCGCCTTTACCGTAAATTACGGATTTGCCTAAGCTAAACGCTACGATATAAGGTTTTAAAATTTGCTGTCCCTGGAGGAAAATTCAATGCTACACCTACTATATATTCTGGCTTTCACCGTTTTGGCTTTGATTGCCGTTGTCAATTTAATACGCAATTTAATCATGTTCAGTTTCGATCAAGAGCGTACCTATCCAGCCCAAGGATCATCAATGGGTAATAAAGGTGGCTTTGGTTACTATGCAGCCAAACAAAAATTAATCCCCCATCCAGAATTATTAGATAGTGCAGGTAATGTCATTAAAGAGCCACTGTTAGTCATGCGTTCCATCAGCGTTGAAGATGCCCGTCAACAGTTGGATGCTCTTTATCAATCTTCTCCAGGACAAAGAACTGAAACTCAAGAAGGAGCTTAGTTAATTTAAGCAGAGTAGAAAGCCTAAATTGCAAAACTTAGATCCCCGACTTCTTTAAGAAATCGGGGATGTTTTCTAAATAAGGTAATGTAAAGGCAATATAAAAAATTTTGAGGCAACATCAATGGCTTGGCAGCGTCCAGACGGTCGAAAACCTTATGAACTTCGTCCCCATAGTTTTTATCCTAATTTTACTCACTTTGCACCGGGTTCTGTGTTGGCCAAATTTGGTGATACACAGGTGCTTTGTACTGTGAGTGTGACGGAGGGAGTACCAAAATTTTTAGTCGGAACTGGTAAAGGTTGGTTGACAGCAGAGTACCGGATGTTACCATCTGCCACACAAAAACGACAGGAACGGGAATTTTTAAAGTTATCAGGAAGGACGCAAGAAATTCAACGGTTAATAGGCAGGAGTTTAAGGGCTACCATAGATTTTGAGGCTTTGGGAGAAAGGACGCTGACAGTAGATGCTGATGTGTTACAAGCAGATGCGGGGACAAGGACAACGGCAATTACAGGGGGATTTGTGGCTTTGTGCCATGGGATTTCTCGATTATTGCAGCAAGGGGTGTTAGAGCGATCGCCATTATGTGGACAAGTGGCGGCCATTTCTGTGGGATTATTGGCAGGAGAGCCATTTTTAGATATGAACTACATTGAAGACGTGGCAGCAGAGGTGGATTTTAATGTAGTGATGAATCACAAAATGGAGATTATCGAAGTTCAAGGAACTGCTGAAGAAGGTAGCTTTAGTCGTCAACAGTTGAATCAATTATTAGATTTTTCTGAAAAAGGCATTCAGCAATTATTATCTGCTCAAAAGGCAGCTTTAACTTCACCTAACGCAGGTATTGCTGACTGGGATACTCTGTTTCCTGATTTCTGTAATATTTGACGAAAGAGAATAAACGAAGAAAGGGTGAAATAATAAAGTTCCTGTTACCTGTTATTTACCACCTATTGCCTAAATTTAATATGAATGGCGGTAAAATTGCAACCTAAACATAAATTAGAGCGATCGCTCATTATACGCTGTTTTGCCTCCTTACTACTTTTTGGTCAAATCTGGCTACATTTAATACAAGGAAAAACTTACTATCGGAAAATTTTACCGCATTTGGTAACAGCCGGACCTGGTTCTCTCTCACCAGTATTGTTGGTTAGTGGTTTTGCGGGGATGATTTTTACAATTCAAACAGCAAGAGAATTAGTGCGATTTGGTGCCGTTGATCATGTTGGGGGAGCATTTGCGATCGCCTTTTGCCGAGAACTAGCACCGATTTTAACAGCTAGTATTATTGCTGGACAAGTAGGTTCAGCCTTTGCTGCCGAAATAGGTGCAATGCGAGTCACAGAGCAGATTGACGCATTGTATATGCTTAAAACCGACCCCATTGATTATCTCGTTCTCCCCAGGGTAATTGCTTGCTGTTTGACCATGCCCGTAATGATGATCTTTGCGGCAATTACGGGTATTGCTGGTGGTGCTTTTGCCGCCGCACAATTTTATCAGGTTGTACCGGAGATATTTTTAGAGTCAGTCAGGAATTTTTTAGACCCTTCAGACTTGTGGATGATTTTGCTTAAAGGGTTAATTTTTGGTGTTATAGTTGCCGTCAATGGTTGTAGCTGGGGACTAACCACCACAGGAGGAGCGAAAGAAGTAGGAGAATCAGCAACCTCGGCAGTTGTCACAACTTGGGTAGCAATTTTTATCATGGATTTTTGCCTTTCTTTGCTACTATTTGAGCATCCAAAAATTTAGTCTGATATATTAGGACTGATATACTTGAGAAGTCCATAATTTGCGCTTTTAAATCCATAGGAATTACGGAATATCAAACCGCAGAGGACGCAGAGGACACGGAGAAATAAGAGTTTGAGAGGTTTTTTGCATAAGTCCTAATCCATATATCCTTTTTAAGTAAAAGCTCAATTTATGCCCTTGCAGAGTATAACGTAAGTTGCTACTTAGATGAAATAAGGTACGTCAGAAACTTAAAATTAGTGATTTGAGTCTAAATTATTCTGTCTGACACACCCTACAGACTACTACCCCCTGCCTCCCCTGCCCCCTGCCCCTTATCTCCTCTTGGAATTAGAAGAATTACGCTGAGGTGGGGCATCTCCTCGCAGTTGTTGACGACCATTGGTAATAACTCGCAACATTTCCTTGAGATCCTGCTCAATATTTTCGAGAACACTATCAGCATATCGATCAGCGCCATCTTCAATTTCTTGGGCTTGAGCGATCGCACTTTGGCGCATTTCCTCCAATTCTTGCAGATAAGCACGGCGTTTGCGTTCAATTTCTGCTTCAGTTTCCTGCATCATTGCTTCACACTCCTGCTGTACTTGTCGCCGTATTTGTTCAGCTTCCCGTTCAGAGTGCCTAATAATATCGCTTTCTGCCAAAATTTGCGCTCTTTTAGCTTGGGCTGCTTCCACTAATTGCTGTCCATATTCTTCTGCTTCCAGCAAAATTTCTTGCTTCTGCTCTAAAACCTCCAATGCTTCCTGAAAAACAGATGGTAAAGAAACACGGACTAAATCAAGCTGTTCTATTAGTTTATCTTCATCTATCAAAGTACGTCCAATTAGAGGAATCTGTAAACCAGCAATAATAATATCCTCTAAACGATTGAGTTCTTGCTGAATATCTACACCTACTGTTCTATTGGGAAGTTCTTGAGAGGGGGGATTGTTTCCGTTTTGATAGGATTCGGGGTTAGAGAATTTTGGTTGTAGCATTGGTATATATCTAGAGCAATGTGAGGGGGAACAAGATGATCGATAGAGCCACCAAACCTTGCAATCTCCTTAACCACACTACTACTTAAAAAACTATACTCATTGGAGGTTGCCAGGAAAACGGTCTCTATCTGTGTAGAAAGGGTTTTATTTGTATGAGCCATTTGTAGCTCAATTTCAAAATCGGAAACTGCGCGTAAACCCCTAAGCAAAACTTGGGCTTGTCGTATTTTGGCATAATTTACAGTCAAGCCATCAAAGCTGTCTACTTCTACATTAGGTAAATGTTTGGTAGATAGGCGAATTTGGTCTATTCGTTGCTGTACCGTAAATAAGGGCATTTTGTTAGGATTTCGCAATACGGCGACAATTACACCTTCAAATAGGCGGCTGCCGCGTTGAATGATGTCAAGGTGTCCCAAGGTGATGGGGTCGAAGCTACCAGGATAAATAGCAATCACAATTTTCAATACATCAAAACTAAATTTAAGTAATTATATCGACTGAATCGGATTTGACTTCATTTAAATCTAACATTTAATTGTCTATCAGACGCAAGGGGGCAGGGGGCAGGGGGCAGGGGGCAGGGGGCAGGGGGCAGGGGGCAGGGGGCAGG
>NZ_JAYGHC010000012.1:44635-50742 GCF_034932285.1 Cronbergia sp. UHCC 0137 | reverse complement strand
GAAAAATCATTCATCTCCGCAGGAAAATCGTTCAGTTCCAATCACCCATCACCCATCACCAATCACCCATCACCAATCACCCATCACCCATTACCAATCACCCATCACCCATTACCCATTACCCATTACCCATTACCCATTACCTCTTCACTGGAAATTTCTCTTTGAAGGTTGAAGACTCAAGGCTATAATACTGGGAATACAAGTATTTTTATAGCTTTTCATAGACATACTTTTATGGGTACTTCTACATGGAACTAGATTTTTCAGCCTTGCTTTTGGGGTTTCAGTTTACCTCTCCTGGTCCGACTATCGTGCAAATAGGGCCAATAACTATCCGTTGGTATGGGTTGCTGATTGCTTCGGCTGTGTTAATTGGGGTTAGTCTTTCCCAATATTTAGCAAAGCGTCGTCAGGTAAACCCAGAGTTAATTAGTGATTTGTCAATTTGGTTGGTAATTGGGGCAATTCCTGCTGCTCGAATATATTATGTTTTGTTTGAATGGTCAGAATATGCCCAACATCCAGAGCGAATTGTCGCCATTTGGCAAGGAGGTATTGCCATTCACGGGGCAATTATTGGGGGGGCGATCGCGGCTGTAATTTTCGCTAAACTGAAAAATATCTCCTTTTGGCAATTAGCCGATTTAGTCGCTCCTTCGCTGATTTTAGGGCAAGCGATCGGCAGATGGGGAAATTTCTTTAACTCTGAGGCCTTTGGTAGTCCCACTAATTTACCCTGGAAGTTATATATTCCCCCAGAACGTCGTCCCTCAAGTTTCGTTAATTTTGAATACTTCCATCCCACTTTTCTCTATGAGTCTGTGTGGAATTTAATGGTGTTTGCTTTGTTGCTGACATTGTTTTTTATGGCTGTATCTGGCAAGTTACGCTTGAAGGTGGGGACGCTGTTTTTAGTTTACTGGGTAGCCTACAGCTTAGGCCGGGTTTGGATTGAAGGGTTACGCACAGATAGTTTGATGTTAGGGGACTTGCGAATTGCCCAATTAGTTAGTTTATTTGGAATTATGTTAGGTTTAGCGGGTTTAGCTTGGCTTTATGTCGTTAAACGCCCTTTACCCGATGTTGTTTCTCCTTACCAAAAATGAAGGAGGCAGAAGGCAAAAGGGGATTTGCCCCATCCTGATTTGAAACCACTGAAACTCCTTTTCAATCGGGGTTTTAAACCCTTGCTCCCCTTGTTTGTAGCTTACGTTAGAGGTCAGTTTCCCTCCTGCCTCCTGCCCCCTCACTCCTGCCTTCAATAAAAAAAATGCCCCAGATTTGTATCTAGGGCTTAACCAGGGTGCATCTACCATTTCTATCTACTAGCCAAAGATCATTAACCCGGAAAGATACTGAGAAAATGTCAAATAAAATTTTTTGTGTGAAGTTGCTGTTGGGATATCATGAGTGAATATACAGAGAAATTAGGGTATTTCGGCTCTTTGCCTACTTTAGAATCAGCAGTGTATATTGTGGGTGCGGGTCCTGGAGATCCTGATTTATTGACTGTGAAGGCACAGAAATTATTGGCTGTAGCTGATGTGATTTTATACGCTGATTCGTTAGTTCCCAAGGAGATTTTAGGGGTTTGTCGTCCAGATGCGGAAATAATTCAAACGGCGAATAAGACTTTGGAAGAGATTTTACCTGTGATGATTGACAGAGTGCGATCGCACAAATCTGTAATTCGTCTTCATTCTGGTGATCCTAGTCTCTACAGCGCCATCCATGAGCAAATGCTGGCTTTAGCCCAGGCAAATATCCCTTTTGAGGTTATCCCTGGAATCAGTGCTTTTCAAGCCGCAGCAGCCAAGCTCAAGGTTGAGTTAACTGTTCCTGGTTTGGTGCAAACTATCATTCTCACTCGCATCAGTGGACGTACTGAAGTACCAACCAGGGAAGAATTAGCAAGTTTAGCCGCACATCAGGCTAGTTTGTGTTTATATTTGAGTGCGCGTCATGTTGCAGATGCTCAAGCTAAACTTTTGGAACATTATCCAGATGATACCCCGGTGGCGATTTGTTATCGTTTGGGGTGGGTTGATGAAAAAATTAGAGTTATTCCCCTGGCACAGATGGCAGAGTGTACTAAAGAAGAACAATTAATCCGTACTACACTTTATGTCATTAGTCCGGCATTATTGTCAACAAGTGGGCGATGGGCTACGCCGCGCCAAAGGCGATCGCGCTTATACCATCCTGAACATGATCGTTTATTTCGTCCTACTCAAAATTCTTAAATAGACCTCTTGCATAAATACTTTGGTGTCGCCAAGAATATTCTTGAAAAGCTCACGCAGAGGCGCAGAGGCGCAAAGAAGAATTTAAAAATCACGACTTTTGCAAGAAGTCTAATAGAAAAGAAGAAGGAGTCAGGAGTCAGGAGTCAGAATAAATTAGTGGGGGATTCATACCCACCACTTTCTTATTGACCACAAAAACATAGATTTTGTAGTAGTCTTAAACCCAATTATACATCTCGCTAGTCGTATATAATTCATTCGGATTTCTGATTCCTGTATTCTACTTGATAAAACCCTTTCGAGTCCAATGTGATAATTTCGACAAAATCTAATTTCTCTCTACTCCTGATTTCATAAATATTCTGAATCCTGAATCCTGCTGTATTATTGGGGTAAATCAGAAGTTGATTAATTATCCAATTTGTCGCACCCAACAAGAGGCTGAAACCCATCGGACGTATTTGATATTTTCTGTTAATCTGTAACCCCTCTAATTGTTTGGAGAAAAAACGAGTATGCAGCCAACCACCACACCACAAACTGATTTGCAGCCATCACTATTAGACACAGCCCTTAATCAATTTCAGGCTTGGGCAATAGAAAATCCCCACAATCTAGTAAGTCGTATGTTCTTGCCTATAATCAGCTTTGGAGAGGGAATTATTGCCAATAATCCACCTTACCTTGATGCTAAACGGCAAGCACTGGGTTCAAGCTTTTGTTGCGCCGGTCAAGTTGTCTTAGCAGACTTTGAAACACTAGAAACCGCTCTGACTTCACCCCAAGCCCGTGATTGGCGATTAGGAGCTACAATGCTCAGTGCTACACATGGTCCTGGAGTTGACAAAGGACAACGTAATGTTTTTTTAATTTCTCTCTCAGACGCAGCAGCAGGAGGAGGAAATCATGATGTTTTTCGTCAATGTGTTGATGATTACTTCTTTAATGAGCAGATGATCATCCGTCAAAATGATCAGGTGGCGAAACAGTTAGTAAATAAGTTAGCCTCTGATTATGTTGATAGGCTTTCCCATAATGCTTTAGAAGAATTTTTTAACAATGATCAACTAGGTTGGAAGGCCTTTTTAGTTCGATATATTCACTATGTTATTTTTGGGATTAATCCTAATGACCAAGAAAAAATCGCTATTATTACCAATTTTCATTACACCCAAAAAGGGACATTATATTATTTTGCTGGCAGTAGTCTTTTAAAGAACTTAAATCTATTGGGATTTGGTAAAATTCCTGAACTAATAGAACAAGTAGCCACCATTTATGAAAATTCTCCAGCACTGGCTAATTTCCAAGAAAACAACCCTAAACATGGCAAAATGACGCGCCAAGAACTTGGGAAATTGATGGTTTCTTTAATCAGTATTGCGGGATTGCAAGGTCCACTTCACTTAGGCAGAACAGCAATGGGTTATCAATTGCTTCCTGCTTACAAAGGTCATCAAACCAGTAAAATTGATGTTAAGGACTATTGGGACAAACTTGATCTAAATGATCATCCAAGTATCAAACTTTTTTTATTAGAATGCGCTCGTCTCTTTACACCTGTAAGTGCTTCTCACCGAGTTGCTACTGAACCATTTACGGCAAGAGTAGGTGGAAAAATGCGAACCTTTCCCACAGGAACAAAAATTTTGATTCCTATGCTTTTGGGGATGCTTAGTGAAGATTTTTGGGGAGCGACTACTTATGAATTTAATCCACAACGAGAGAATCTTTGCCCCTTTCACATGGGGTTTAATTCTGTTGGAGATCGTCATGCTGGACGCATTTGTCCAGGAAAAGACCTGGCTCTAAAGATGTTAACTGATGTTATAATTACAGTCGGTAAGGCTCGCCGTTCTTACCTTAGTCAAAAAACTTGACAATTCCCTTTACCTACCCCTATTTATCCAACCAGTACAAATCACAGGGTAAGATAGAAATACAGAATCAATTCGTGACTTTTTATGTCTGCTACACCTCTTGTATCTCCGTTAGATCTACCCAAAACCGAAAAATCTCAACTTATCCCCCCTCTGCTAGGTGCTTCGGTGACGGAGTTAACTGCGTGGGTGCAACAGCAGGGACAACCTGGTTATCGGGGTAAGCAATTACATGATTGGATTTATAATCAGGGAGTGCGATCGCTCTCGGATATTTCTGTATTCCCAAAAAATTGGCGTGGGGAATTGGCAGAAGTTCCCGTTGGCCGCTCAACTCTACATTACCGTTCTGTTGCACCAGATGACACGGTAAAGTATCTCCTCAAACTTGCAGATGGTCAAATTGTCGAAGCGGTGGGTATTCCCAGTGATAAACGGTTAACGGTTTGCGTTTCTACCCAGGTTGGTTGTCCAATGGCTTGCGATTTCTGCGCTACAGGTAAAGGTGGATTTACCCGCAATCTCAACCGTGCGGAAATTGTTGATCAAGTTTTGACTGTGCAAGAAGATTTTCAACAACGGGTTAGTAATGTGGTGTTTATGGGGATGGGTGAACCGTTGCTAAATACGGAAAGCGTCATCTCTGCGGTTAAATCTTTAAATCAAGATGTGGGAATTGGTGCGCGATCGCTGACTCTTTCTACTGTAGGCATTCGCGATCGCATTCGTCAATTGGCCGAACATAATTTACAAGTTACTCTAGCTGTCAGCCTCCATGCACCTAACCAAGCATTGCGGGAACAGCTTATCCCCAGTGCTAAAGCCTATCCCATAGAGGATTTACTGGCAGAATGTCGAGAATATGTACAAATTACTGGTAGACGTGTCACCTTTGAATATGTACTTTTGGCGGGGGTAAATGATTTACCGGAACACGCTATGCAGTTATCTAAGTGTTTACGCGGTTTTCAAAGTCATGTCAATTTAATTCCCTACAATCCCATTGAGGAAGTAGACTACAAAAGACCAGATCGCGATCGCATTCAAGCCTTTGTTAAAATTCTCCAAGAACAAAATACTGCCGTCAGTGTGCGCTATTCACGGGGTTTAGAAGCTGATGCTGCTTGTGGACAATTACGCAGCAGTAAATTTAAATCTTGATCAGATATTAGAAAACTATGAGTTACGCATTGACAGAATCTATTAAATAAGCATTATCAATTCTATCTCTTGTAGGGTGCGTCAGACCCGATAATTGAGCATCTAACAGACTTCCTCTATCTGACGCACCGTATTAATATGGGATGACAAAAGCGTGAAACTAGGCAATTTCATTCATACATATCATCTGCATTTTGTACAGTGCGTAACTCCTAAAAACTATTAAATCTCTGTGAAAATCAAAATAAAGGTGGTTTACAATGTAACCATTATCCTATTGAGTCAGGAGTATTTTTTATGCTGACCAGTCATAGTAATAAAGCATTATATGATCAAGATTTTTATTTATGGATAGAAACAACAGTTAAACTTTTGAGAGAAAGAAAACTAGAAGAATTAGATATTGAGAATTTGCTTGAAGAAATTGATAGTATGGGACGGAGTGAAAAGAAAGAGTTAAAAACTCGGTTAATAGTCTTGATTGAACATTTATTAAAACTCCAATATTGGCAAGCAGAAAAAGATGATAATGCCAGAGGTTGGCGTAATACAGTTATTGAACAAAGACGACAAATAATTTATACTTTGGCAGATAGTCCCAGCTTGAAATCTATTTTAAATGATCTCTATTTAGGCTGTTATACAGATGCTAGAAACGATACCCTCAGAAAATATCAACTTCCCTCAGAATTATTCCCCGAACAACCACCCTTTTCTTTACTTCAGGTTCTCAACGCCGATTTTTTACCCTAAATTAAAATAGGGGTTTATCTAACCCCTACAACAAGCAGTTATTTAACAGTCTATTTATCTTATC
>NZ_JAYGHC010000012.1:37016-44599 GCF_034932285.1 Cronbergia sp. UHCC 0137 | reverse complement strand
AAAATTGCCTAGTTTCACGCTTTTGTCATCCCATATTAGTGCGGTGCGTCAGATAGAGGAAGTCTGTTAGATGCTCAATTATAGGGTCTGACGCACCCTACAAGAGATAGCATTGATAATGCTTATTTAATAGATTCTGTCAATGCGTAACTCCTATTTTCATGTTTTCGATAACAATACTGTAGCCAAATTGAAAAAAGCCGTGATTCGTAGGTTGGGTTAAGGCACGCAACCCAACAAATGCGTTCAACCTACACAAAAAAATTTTACCGTTTGGCGTAAATGCCTGGGGCATAAGCCTCAATTACTTTACCAGTGCGAGTACAACTGATCATCAAATAGTCACAAGTTGGGCATTGTGTCCTTGTTATTTGACTATCAGCAATATAGTGACGTTCTGCTGGACTGCCGCAATTTGGGCAGCAAATCTTTTGTAATACTTGCATTTTAAAACCTCTGAATTTAATAATCTTTTAGAAAAAATGGCAAATTGGCTAAAATTTATTGTTCAACAAATTTAAATTTGAAAAAAACTGATATTCCCGATCATTATTATCTGAAAATTCGTGATTGATTGTCGTCACACTTTAGATATATAAATTTACTGGAGTTGTGACTTTTTCTTGGTTTTAGACTGATCCCTATCCTTTTCTCTTTGAGACAACCTTGTTTATCCTTTTTAAAATAAGTTATTTTTTAATTCAATCGTTACAATTAGGTAAAAACTGTAGTCTAGGTAACAAAATTATATTTCTTCAAATTTAATTAATATTTGAACCCCAAGCCGATCCGGATCAACCCGAAAATGAGCGGTTCAATCTTCAGGTGCGTCAGATGTCAAATTTCTGTGTAGTCGAATTATCGGGTCTGACGCACCCTACTGGTATGGTACTAACAGTCCTGATTATTTTTTATTAGCATTTGCTTTAAAAATCCCATGTCTAGGACTGAAAAATAATGCTAATACAAATAAACCCGACACAACTAAAACAATTGCGGGTCCAGAAGGCAAATTATAAAAGTAACTGAGATACATTCCGCTAATACTAGAAATGATGCCAATTACTGCACCTAATATCATGACTTGGTGTAAACGCTTGACTAATAAATAAGCAGTTGCGCCTGGTGTAATTAATAGTGATAATACTAAAATTACGCCTACAGCCTTCATGCTGGCAACTATTGTTAAAGCAATCAACACCATTAAACCAAAGTTGAGACGATTAACTGGTAAACCTGCGGCTTGCGCGCCTAATGGATCAAAGGTGTAAAATAAAAGTTCTTTATATAATAAGACAATCACAATTAAAACAATGGCGGCAATGATCGCTGTGTCTCTGACTTCATCGGCCGTTACGCCTAAAATATTACCAAAAAGAAAGTGATTGAGATCAATTTTATTGCTTTTTTGAATGACTGTAATTAGGGTAATACCCAGGGCAAAAAAGGCTGATAAAACTATCCCCATTGCTGCATCTTCTTTAATGGGCGATCGCGTATTAATAAAAGTAATGGCTACTGTACTCAAAATCCCAGCAATAAACGCCCCCACGAAAATGTTACCTCCCACCATGAAGGCGATCGCTAATCCTGGTAAAACTGAGTGGCTAATAGCATCACCTAATAATGCTAAACGTTGCACCATTAAGTAACTACCAACAACAGCGCATAATAACCCGACTAATATGGCAATGATCAGAGAACGTTGCATAAAGCCGTATTGCAACGGTTCAATTAAGATGTTAAGCATAGGGAACAGGGAATAGAAGAGCCTTCTTGCAAAAGTCGTGATTTTCAAATTCTTCTTTGCGCCTCTGCGCCTCTGCGCCTCTGCGTGAGCTTTTCAAGAATATTCTTGGCGACACCAAAGTATTTATGCAAGAGGTCTAAGGTTTTTCCAGACATTTACGCAGCAAAGTACATCACCTTTCCCCCGTAAGCACGATGTAGATTTTCTTGGGTGAGGACTTGTTGGCGAGAACCTGTGGCAATTAGTTCGCAATTTAGTAGAATTAAATCATCAAAGTGAGTAATTGATTCTCCTAAATCGTGGTTGACTACTAACACAATTTTATTAGCTTTGGCAAGTTCCTGAAAAACTTCAAAAATGACTGTTTGGGTTTTTTGATCGATACCTACGAAGGGTTCATCAAAACAAAAAATTTCCGCTTGCTGGGCTAAAGCACGGGCTAAAAACACCCTTTGTTGTTGTCCTCCCGAAAGTTCCCCAATAGGGCGATCGCTATATTCTTTCATCCCCACCCGTTCTAAAGCTGCTTTTGCTATTTGGCGGCTGACACCCGAAAAGCTACGCAACCAACCCGTCTTTTTAACACGTCCCATCATCACCACATCCCACACCGTAGCCGGATAATCCCAGTCAATTTGGTTACGCTGCGGCACATAAGCAACTAAATCAAGTTGCTGCATCAAAGGTTTTTTGTTGTATAAAACATTCCCGCTATTTAAAGGAATTAAACCCAAGATAGCTTTGATTAATGTACTTTTACCAGCACCATTGGGTCCAAAAATTCCCGTCAACCGTCCTGGTTTAACAATGCAGTTAACATCTCTTAAAGCTTCTTGTGTCCGATAGCGTACCCCTAAATGGGTGATGTTAATTGCTGCTGTAGAATCCATGTCAATATTTTTGATTACTTGTTGACCGTAAGAAAAGTTTTCTCTTTGGTATAAAGAAATATTTTGCATATATGTTTTTCCAGATTTATTTCTTGAGTTTACTACAAAAATGAGAGAAATATGAGAAAATCTATAATTAGAAGTAATTTCAAGAATAAATCAAACTAATACTTAGGATAAAAAGTAACAAGCGATGAAGAAAATAATTGGAATTTTGTTACCTTTAGCGTTACTCAGTTGTAGCCCGTCAGAGACTCAACCAAAGGGAGAAAATAAACCAGAAGTAGTAGCAACCAGCACTATTATTGCTGATTTAGCCCAGGAAGTTGGAGGAGAAGAAATCCAACTCACAGGAATTTTGTCACCAGGAACAGATCCTCATGTTTATGAACCAGTACCAGCAGACAGTAGGGTTTTGGAAAAAGCAGATTTGATTTTATACAATGGCTATAACTTAGAACCGGGTATAATTAAGTTAATGAACGCCACCGGGGGGAAAGCACGAAAGGTAGCGGTAGGGGAAGTTGTCAAACCTTTGCAGTTAGATAAGGGGAGGGGAGAAAGTGTCCCAGATCCTCATGTTTGGGGGAGTGCGGAGAATGCGATCGCTATGGTAAACGCAATTCGAGAAGCTTTAATTGAACTATCACCAGAAGATAGAGAAAAATTCACACAAAACGCCACCCAACTTACCCAAGAATTGCAGCAATTACATAATTGGATTCAGCAACAAATCCAAACCATACCTCCAAACAAACGCAAACTTATTACTACCCATGATGCTTTTCAATATTATGGTAACGCCTATAAGATCAAAATTGTTGGAACTTTAATTGGTATTAGTACAGAAGAACAACCAAGCGCCCAAACAGTCAAACAATTAGTAGATGCAATTAAAAAAATAGGCGTACCTGCAATTTTTGCCGAAACTACAATTAACCCAGCTTTAATTCAAACTGTAGCCCAAGAAGCAGGTGTAAAACTCGCCCCTAATCCACTTTATTCTGATTCTATTGGTGCAAAAGGTAGCAGCGGCGAAACATACATAAAAATGATGGAAGCCAACACTCGCGCTATTGTTGAAGCTTTAGGAGGCAAATATACACCCTTTAATCGACAACTTCCATTACCTAACAGTTAAGTATACCTACCAAAATGTTAACTAACTCGCTTAGGAATATGAATTAAATAAAGTGCAAAAGTAGGGTGTGTTAGCGACAGCGTAACGCACCATTCCAGGTTAAATCAGAATTGCAGGTTATTAAATTTGCGTTCCTTAATTCTTCTGGAACTCGATATAATTTTACATCTTCAGTTATGTAACGGTTCAGGGGGGTAGGAGAGCGATAGCGCAAGCGCTGAGTGGTAAGTTCGTGAAAAATTCCCCTAAAAATCTGTTAAATTAAGTGACATGGAAGATAGGGGAAAGACTCCAACCAGCGTCAAAAAACTGGTGGAGGAAATGGCGCAGCAAATAGAACAGCAATCAAAAAAACTAACGGAAGTCCTGACAGTTCAAGAACAATTTTATTCTAATATTCCTACTAAAATACTAATTAGATTTTCTAAATTATCAGGTAAGGTGTAAGTACCAATATCTTGAAATATAGTTCGAGAGTTGATATCTAAAATTCCAAATATCCAGACATTGCCAATTGTTACTGTACCATAAATAATATCTGGTGATTCGTCTAGCATGGATAATGCGATTAACTCTACTGCTAACTGGGTAAAACCACGGGTCAAATCATCACGTTTAGCTTCAACGACAATGAGACTATGAATTGAACGAATTAAATAATCAAGGTTTCCTTGTAGTAGGTTATTCACTTTTACAGGATATTCAATTCTTAATATTTGTTGACAAATTATAGCCACACGACTTAATACAGGGGCTACTAAAATTTCTCGTCTTGCGGTTTCACTGGTTAATGGAACGTAGGGAAGTACATCTTCTAGGTTTTGTTTTAGTTCCACAATTCCTGATAGTTGACGATTGGTTTTTGGTAGTTGCAGACGTTTTTTAATCAGGTGATAATCAAAGTCTGCTAAAATTTCATCAGTATCATTAGATAGTTCAAAATATGAGCGAAAGGTATAGCTGCTGTCAGGTTGAATAATTTTCATATTTTCATCACCCATTATTAAATTTTAGAATCACGATTTATGGAATTAAAAGATGAATAGGATTTAAAACTACATTTTAAATGAAGGTAGGGTAGGCAAAATGCCCACCCGTGGATATTATTCTCGCAATATTGTTTTCGATACAATTCTAGCTTTCTTTAGGTCTGCTTCTGTCAGTTCTTCACCGGCTTGGAGACGGGTAGCAGAAGTTTGTAATACCGTTGCTGCACCAGTATCTCCGATTTGCAAGGCGGTTTTAGCGGCAGTTTGTAACATTGTAGCAGCACCAGCGCGATCGCCCTGCTGCAATTTCACCTCTGCTAACTGAGTTTGACGATACTTAGCTAAAACTAAAACCGATTGTTGCACAGCAGGATCAACCGCAGGTTCGTAAACATTGGGAACATTTGCATATATTGGCATCAATGCAGAAAGTAAACCCTGTTTATTCGCTGCTGGGTCATCATAGCGAATTTGGATATGTCCAATTACTTGTCTACCCTCTGGTAATTGTCCCAAATAAATATTAGCCAAAACTACCCGTGACCCATTCTGCATCAAATCACCCAACCGCACCACAAAGGTACCATTAGTTTCCGATTCTACTGGTAATTCAATCGTATCAGGGGCAACTTGGGCAATGGGTTTGAGTTCCGCTAGTCGCACACTAGGAATGAGAGACAGCAACAAATAGGCATTGGTTAAACCTACCGACTGGATTCGTCGAAATAAGCGGCTAAACTGCTCTACAGCCTGTTCTGGTCGCTCAATATGAGCCAAAGTACCACCACCTGCATCGGCAATTTTTTCCAGCAAATCCTGATTCCAGTTATTGCCAAAACCCAAGGTGTTAATCGTTAAATTCACCCTGGTGGCTTTTTCGGCGAGTTCTAAACACCGCTTATGGTCATTGGGTCCAATTTGCCACTTCCAAATTCGTAACCCGTCGTCACCATGACCATCGGTGAGGAGAAAGGCTTGGGAAACAGCACCTTTAGTAGCCTTGAGTAGTTCTGTAATTCCCAAAGATAGACCTTCAGCAATGACTGTTCCCCCAGCAGCCTTGAGTTTAGTTCTTAACTGAGATTTGATGTTTTCGGGGTCTTGGACAATTTGGTTGGGGATGATGACCCCCGCAGTACCCGCAAAAGCGACAACTGAAAGGCGATCACCAGAGGTGGGCGTTGCGCCATCACTAGGTTTGAGTTGATCTATTAATCCCTCTACTGCCTGAATCACAGTATCCATTGGTTCACCGTGCATAGAACCACTTTGATCCAGAATCAGGCATAAATTCAGGGGTAAACCTTGGTCGGACTCATCAGCAGTGGCTGAAATAGAGATTGCTAGTTGACGCTGGCTACTCAATTGAGCCGGATCAACGTTAGTATCATTTAGCTCTGAGAGTAATTGAACTTTCATTTAGGAGAAGCATCTTGCAACACAGTTTTGGAGACAATTCTGGTTCTCTTGCGATCGCTTTCCGATAATTCTTCCCCGGATTGTAAACGAGTAGCGGAAGTCTGTAACACTGTCGCTGCACCCGTATCGCCCATTTGCAAAGCCGTTTTAGCCGCCGTTTGTAACATTGTAGCTGCACCAACGCGATCGCCCTGCTGTAATTTTGTTTCAGCTAACCTGGTTTGGCGGTACTTAGCTAAAGATAAAATATATTGCTGCACCTGGGGATTAGGATTAGGTTGGTAGTCCCCTGTCACCTTGATGTAGATTGGTAGATTTGGGGTATGTAACGCTGTTTTGCTTTGGGTGGGGTCATCGTAGCGAATTTGGATATTAGCGATCGCCTGTTCACCTTCTGGCAACTGCCCCAAATAAATATTAGCTAAAATTACCCGATCTACATCTTTCATTAAATCTCCCAACCTGACTATCAACCGTCCATCTGCTTCTGGTTCTACGGGTAATTCAATGGTATCAGGAAAAACTTGGGCAATGGGTTTAAGTTCCGCCAGTCGGACATTCGGCATCAGCGATAATAGTAAAAAAGCGTTAGTCAGACCCACGGATTCCATGCGGTTAAACAAACGGTTAAAAGCCTCCATAGCCTGTTCAGCACGTTCGATGTAAGACAACTTACCCATACCAGCATCAGCTATTTTTTCTAAAATATCTTGATTCCAATTGTCACCACATCCTAACGTATTTAAAGTTAAATTATACTTAGCCGCCAATTGAGCAAATTTCAAACAACGGTCATTACTACCATGTTCATTTTCCCCATCAGTCAACAAAAAAGCGTGGGAAATAGCTTCCTTTCTGCCCTTAGCTAATTCTTCCACACCCAAACGCAACCCTTCATCAATAGCAGTTCCCCCCTCAGCCGTGAGACGGTTAATTTGTCGTTTAATAAAGTCTGAATCTTTAATTAATTGATTAGGTACTAAAACCTTAGAACGGTGGTCAAAAGCCACAACACTTAGACTATCTTCCGGTCTGAGACGATCAACCAACTGACAAGCCGCCTTTTTCACCGTTTCCAGTGGTTTTCCTTCCATTGAACCACTATGATCGAGAATTAAGCATAAATTTAAAGGAGCATTACCATCTTCATCCTCAGCGATCGCCGAAATCGAAATTGCCAACTGACGTTGATTACTCGTTTGATGCGCGTCTACACTAGCATCATTAAGGGCAGGCTGCAAATTAACCTTCATAACCAAAATTTCCTATCTAGAACAAACATAATTTATTAATAGCTTCAAAGGGTAACATTAGCTTTACGGAATTGGGGATTGGTGATGGGTAATGGGTAATGGGTGATGGGTGATGGGTGATGGGTGATGGGTGAATTTTCC
>NZ_JAYGHC010000012.1:9457-36737 GCF_034932285.1 Cronbergia sp. UHCC 0137 | reverse complement strand
AATTTCTGCCCCCTGCCCCCTGCCCCCTGCCCCCTGCCTCCCCTGCGCCATCAAATCACCCATAAAATGCTAACTCCCTAAATCCAAATCGTTTCTCCCGAACAAATTGCGATCTTGGCGTTGTTCACGCTGCCAAACAACTGGATCAGCAATTTCGGCAAAAGGATTTAATGCCACCGCCTGCGCCAATGCTTGCGCCAAACCTTCGCGCCTTGCTTGGTTTGAAGTGTTCAGCGTTTTTTTTCGTGCTTTTTGTTCTAAATAAACAGCATAATTCAGTAACTCCGCTTGCGATGATATCGGCAAAGCGGCGGCATGGTGTTGAATTTGTTGCAAAATAGGGTTCATAGCTGTCGTTTATCTAATACCGACGATATCTATATTACTGGTCATACGCTGACGGGTGTAGGTTTTTTACGAAAGCATCTGAAATGGTGTTTTTTGTTGATTGAAAACTCCTCTTTCCCCTCTGGGTTCTCACTCAAGAACGAAATTTGGTGTTTTCACACAGTTTAAAATTGTGTTTGAGAGTGTCAACTCACACCTAAATTAAAAACCTACACCTGTCAGCCTACCTCCTACCTCCTGCCTCCTGCCTCCTGCCTCTTGCCCTTTTTTCCCCTTAGCGAGAAATCCACACCTTAAATCTAGCTATCAACGCGCTAGGATGTATTACAGTTAACGGCATACTTTCAGGCCATCAGTTGCTATGGACATTTCCCCCATCAAGGCTGTTCAATCCCCCTATTACGGCGATAATTTTTACCGCACACCCCCGCCAGACTTACCTTCTCTACTTTTGAAGGAACGAATTGTCTATCTGGGAATGCCACTGGTGCCTGCTGTCACAGAATTGATTATCGCCCAATTACTGTATTTGCAGTCCGATGATCCCGAAAAACCAATTAAAATCTACGTCAACTCCACAGGCACTTCTGGTTATAGTGGCGAACCCGTCGGTTTTGAAACCGAAGCCTTCGCTATTTATGACACAATGAAATATATCAAGCCTCCCATCCACACCATTTGTATCGGTTCAGCTATGGGTATGGCAGCTATGCTTCTCAGTGCCGGAACTAAAGGCTGCCGAGCTAGTTTACCCAACGCCTCTATTATCCTGCACCAGCCCAAAAGCTACGCCCAAGGACAAGCAACGGATATTCAAATTCGCGCTAGGGAAGTTTTGGTAAACAAAGCGTCAATGGTGGATATTCTATCTTTCACCACCCAACAGCCATCAGAAAGAATTATCAAAGATATGGATCGTCTGTTCTACATGACTCCCTATCAAGCTAGGGATTACGGTTTGATTGACCGAGTTTTTGAAAAAGAAGAACTCGCTAATCCTCCACTCCCTGCTAGTGTCCTCTAACTTCATTTTCAGTCCTCTCAATTAATTACCAAACGGAGTAATAAAAATGCCTATAGGCGTTCCTAAAGTTCCTTACCGGATGCCCGGAGGACAATACACAGATTGGATTAGCATTTATGATCGTCTTTACCGGGAACGAATTATTTTCCTGGGACGAGATATTGATGATGAAATTGCCAACCAAATTATCGCTGTGATGCTGTATCTGGATTCTGATGATCCAGGTAAGGATATTTATTTATATATCAACTCCCCAGGTGGCATGGTTACATCTGGTTTGGCAATTTATGACACCATGCAACACATCAAATCTGATGTGGTGACAATTTGTGTCGGTTTGGCTGCTTCTATGGGATCTTTCTTGTTGGCTGCTGGTACTAAAGGTAAACGCATGGCGCTACCCCACTCCCGAATTATGATTCACCAACCATCCGGGGGGACTCGTGGCCAAGCATCTGATATCGAAATTGAGGCTAGAGAGATTCTGCGGATTCGTCACCAACTCAATGAAATTTATGTCAATAACACCGGGCAAACTTTAGCTAAAATTGAAAAAGACATGGATCGTGACTTTTTTATGTCTGCTCAAGAGTCTAAAGAATACGGTTTAATTGATCGTGTGATTGAAGAACGCCCTTAGAAATTAGACATAATAGTAGAGACGTTCCATGGAACGTCTCTACATGGGTTTTAGAAAGCGTATATTTAAGGTCGATGTCTATTTTAGAGGGTAAAAAGCCCCTCACATCCTCTGCCCTATGTCCCATGCCACTAATAGCTGAAGATGGATCTTGGAGATTGCTACCGTTTATTAGGTTTAAGGTCGGGAGCTTCTTTTGCTGATATTAAAGCCTCTTACAGGCGATTGGTACAGCAATATCATCCCGATATTAACCCAGATGATACTAAAGCTAAAGACAAATTTATTGCCTTAACTGATGCTTATAAATTTCTACAGATGGTAGTACCACTGGAAGAAACAGCCCCAAAATCAAGCCCAAAATCAAGTTATTCCTCAACTGCTGGGGGTGTTAACACGGAAGTTAAACCTCCCAAATCGCCATTTAAAAGAACGGTGACACCCCATCCACCGAAACTAGAGGATATAGAACAGCAGTTAAAGTGGAAGACCTATGATCAATTGCAGCGTTTTTTACAATCTAAACGATTTCCCCAAGCGATCGCTCTCGTGGAGGCTTTAGCTGCACGGTTGCCAGCAGATAAGGAGGTACGTCAATGGCAAGCAATTGTCTATCAAATTTGGGGACGGACGCTAATTAGCGAAAATCAATTGCCAAAAGCCAGAATTTATCTCAAAAAAGCTCTAAAAACTGACCCCTACAATAAAACTCTATTAGATGAAATCCAGAGCGATTTTCAGCGATTAGGGCAGATTTTTTAGTTCTGCCTCCTGCCTCCTGCCTCCTGCCTTCTGCCCTCTGCTTCACAATCTCGTAACCAGAGTTTAACACCTTGAGCGATCGCGCTATCACTACTTTCTCTCGGTGGCGACACAGGTATTTTTGGTGAATTACCACCAGTTTGGGTAAACATCATTACCACACGCCAACCAATATCCGTTTTCGTTAATAATAGCCAGTGGAATTGTTGTAATTCTACGGCTTTCTGGTTTAAATATTGCCGTTCTAAGGTAGTAAAAAATACTTGTTCTACTCCCTCTGATTCATACTTGGTGGCGCTATCAATGCCAGTGTTTAAAGCTAAAGGTTTAAATTCAGGTTTACCTGCGGCCAACATATAAGAGTATATATCTACACTTCTACTCCGACGGCGCGATCGCTGGGTAACTCTATTAGCATAGCCAGGTAAATCTAACATTAACTGAGTAGTCAATATTTCTAGACTTTGCCCAGAACAGGAATTACTTATCTCTGGATTGATGGGTTTAGGAGTGACGGTTTTAGCCAATCCAGGGGACTGAAAAATGACGGACGACAAAATCAGCCAGGGAATAAATTTACCCATCTTCTCCAAAACTGGAACATCCAAAGAAACAATAATTTTTTCAGTATTAGTCATTACTTCAAAAACAGGGAATGGGTAACTCTAGGGGCGGGATTTCCCCACCCTTTCCTACCAAAAGTTTTAATTACTCCACAAGTTTAACAAACTTATTTTTACCAACTTGTAAAACCTTACCGTATAAATCGCTAGATTTTTCATAAAAGGTTTCAGCATCACTAATTTTAGTACCATCTAAACGCACCCCACCCTCCTGAATTTTCCGTTTACCTTCGCTAGTGCTTTTACACAAACCAGTAGCACCAAGAATAAAAGCCAACTTCACTGGAAACTGACTCACAGCAGCCAAAGAGAACTCAGGAACAGCCCCCTCCTTACCACCGCTTTTAGCCGCCTCCTTTGCCTCATTAGCCGCTTCTGTACCGTGATATTGTTTAACCACCTCCCATGCTAAATATTGTTGGCGATCGCGCGGATTTTCTGGCAAACTATCCAAAGGCAAATCCGTCAACAACTCAAAATACTGTGCCAGTAAATTATCCGGCACACCTTGCAACTTCTGATACTTTTGTCCCGGATGTTCCGACAAACCCACGTAATTATTTAAAGACTTAGACATCTTTTGCACCCCGTCCGTGCCAATCAAAATTGGCAGCAACAACCCAAACTGAGGATTTTGCCCAAAATGACGTTGCAAATCTCGCCCCACAGCAATATTAAACTTTTGGTCAGTCCCTCCCAACTCCACATCAGCCTCCACAGCCACCGAATCATAACCCTGCATCAACGGATAAAGGAACTCATGGAGGAAAATCGGACTCTCCTTCTTATAGCGTTCCGCAAAACCCTCCTTAGCCAACATCTGCCCCACCGTCATCGTCGCAAGCAACTCCAAAGTTTTCCCCAAATCCAACCGGGAAAGCCATTCAGAGTTATATCGCACCTCCAACCGTCCTGGTGTGTCAAAATCTAAAATAGGGCGCACCTGCTGAAGATAAGTTTGGGCATTTTGTGCCACCTCAACCTCCGTTAGTTGACGACGCACCTCAGACTTACCAGTTGGATCACCAATCCGAGCCGTAAAATCACCGATAATCAACACAGCCGTATGACCAGCATCTTGAAAAGCTCGCAGTTTCCTCACAGGTATGCTATGACCAAGATGAATATCCGCACCAGTAGGATCAATCCCCAACTTAACTCTTAAAGGACGGTTAGCATTCACCAAACGCTTTTCTAAACTTTCCGTTACACTATCAGCATCCTGCGGTTGAGGGAAAATTTCTGCCACACCACGATGCAGCCAATCAAAAATTTGCGTCATACTAGGAGATTCACTATTAACTAGATTATTTTGAACTTAGGACGTGAAATTGATCGTATTCACTGGCAACTTATCCGTTCTTTGCGCTGCCAAACTACTATAATTACAAAAAAATTAGCCGTTTCAATTCAGGTACTCAACCAACTGCCAGAGATTTTACAATTTATCCTCCATTTATCTCACAATTAATTAAATTGATTGAAAGTGAGCCTTCTGGAGATTTTAGATGAATTACGATGAATTAGATTTATATTTACAAGTGAGGAAGTGAGATCGCCGTGTCATCCAGGACTTTTGAAGACAAACAACGACAAAATCAAGTTTCATCTGGTTTTGAGTTTTTTAAAGGAGTCGGTCAGGTAACTGGCGGTACTCTGCTATCTATCACAATGCTGACAAGTTCCATTGTCGCCGGAGGGTTAGTTGGTCTAGCCATTAGTTTCCGCAACTTGCCAGACGTAAGACAATTAAAAAACTTTTTTCCCTCTGAAACTACTTACATCTATGACATTAAGGGCAAACTACTAACCAGTGTCCACGGGGAAGCTAACCGGGAAGTTATACCCCTAGATAGAATCTCACCCCATCTAAAACGGGCAGTATTAGCCAGCGAAGATGGTCATTTCTACGATCACCACGGCATCAACCCCACAGGCGTGGGGCGGGCTATAGTCGTCAATACGATGGCAGGTGGAGTCAAAGAAGGTGGTTCTACCATCACCATGCAATTGGTGAAAAATCTGTTTTTGTCCCAGAGACGCGCCTTTACCCGAAAATTAGCAGAAGCCGTTCTAGCAATTCGGTTAGAACAAATTCTAGAGAAAAACGAAATTTTAGAAATGTACCTCAATCAAGTATATTGGGGTCATAACAACTATGGCGTACAAACCGCAGCCCGTAGTTACTTTAATAAATCAGCAGAATCTTTAAATTTGGCCGAATCAGCGATGATGGCGGGTTTAATTCAAGCCCCAGAAGAATTTAGCCCCTTCGCCAGCATGAAATTAGCCAAACATAAACAAAAAGAAGTGCTGGGACGAATGCGGGAATTAGGTTGGATTACCCAAAAAGAATATGACAACGCCCTCAAGCAAGAAATCAAACTGGGGAGAATTAGGTCATTTCAAGGTAGCGCCCTCCCTTATATCACCAATACCGTAGCCCAGGAGTTGAGGAAAAAGTTTGGCCGAGAAGCATTGCTCAAAGGCGGAATGCGGGTACAAACCACAGTAGATGCCAAATTCCAAATTATGGCAGAAGATACTGTGAAGAAATGGCACAAAAATCTATCAGGTCAAGGATTATCGAGAAATCAAATTGCTTTAGTCGCCATCGATCCCCGTACACATTTTGTTAAAGCCCTGGTTGGTGGAGTAGATGCTAAATCCAGTGAATTTAACCGCGCCACCCAAGCCCAGCGTCAACCCGGTTCGGCTTTTAAACCATTTGTTTATTATGCTGCCTTTGCTACTGGTAAATACGGACCAGATTCAACAGTTATAGATGCCCCAGTTAGTTATCGAGATGGCAACGGTTGGTACTTTCCCCGTAACTATGATGGCGGTTTTAGCGGCGCAATGTCAATTCGCACTGCTTTAGCTCAATCTCGTAATATTCCCGTAATCAAGCTGGGGAAAGCCGTCGGGATGAATAAAGTTATTGAGATTTGCCGGACTTTGGGGATTATGAGTCCGATGGAACCTGTGACTTCTTTGCCTTTGGGAGCGATCGGTGTTACCCCATTAGAAATGGCTAGTGCCTATGCTACCTTTGCTAATTATGGTTGGCAGTCACCCCCTACAGTAATTTTGAGAATTACAGATAGTAGTGGCAATGTCTTGATAGATAATACTCCAAAACCCCAGTTAGCCTTAGATCCTTGGGCTTCGGCGGCAATTATTAATGTAATGCAATCAGCGGTTGATAGCGGTACTGGTAAAGGTGCTGCTTTAGACCGTCCTGTTGCCGGGAAGACAGGAACAACTTCTTCAGAAAAGGATATTTGGTTCGTTGGGACAGTCCCACAGCTAACGACTGCTGTATGGGTGGGTAGAGACGATAACCGACAATTATCCAGTGGTGCGACTGGTGGCGGTATGGTTGCCCCTATCTGGCGTGATTTTATGGTTCAGGCTTTGAAGGATGTACCAGTGGAAAAATTTAAGTCTCCTTCCCAGTTCCCCCGTCCCAAGGCCAATTAAAATCGATCAGGATTTGCAGGATTATACTCACAACGGTTGAGACATGGACTTTTGTATAATCACGAAAACCCTAGATTTATAATTAAACGGGCGGTTAGAAACCGCATCTACACAGGCATGGCGCGTAGCGGCTTCCCGTAGGGAAGGCCACCTACGTGGGTTTCCAATCCTTGATTTTTCGTTAGTCCGCGCAGGCGGACTTTGTTTGTGTAGCCGTGACTTCTAGTCGCCAGGGCTTAAAACCCTACCCGGAGAATCAAACAATTAAGCCGTGTTGGGTATAAAGAATGAACAGGATTAATTTAAGAATTATTTAGATTAATTCTAATTCCCCCTGCCCCCTGCCTCCTGCCTCCTGCCTCCTGCCCCCTCACAAGGGTAGGTATTTTACATTGTCGTAAGGGCAAGACTTGGGGGACAAGGTAGACAAGGCGACAAGGGAGGAAAACTGTACAAAGAATGTACGATTGGTCACAAAAACTGAAGCTCAACAGACCATTTCTTGTATAAAATCTTCCTTGTCTACAATACCTCCTTGTCTTCCAAGTCCTGCCTTCACAGATAATATTAAAAACCTACACCTGTCAGCCCCTGCCCCCCGCCTCCTGCCTCTTCCCAGTCACACTTGTTTTTCTAATTCAGCTTTCATCCTTTCCAGGGTGACGTGCATTTGCTCAAACATTTGTTGAGGTGTAATGCCAAATTGACCTAACTGGGTTTTTAGCTGTTGTATGGTCATTTGAGCCATGAAGTCTTCTGAAAGCTCAAATCGCTTCATAAAGACGCGATATCTATCCATCATGGTTTCCATTTGCTCAATAAACAGCTTTTTGCCCTCAAGGTCAAATTTGCCGTAGTTATTGCCAAGGTTAATCAGCGATTGATAATCTTCAAATAGCTGTTTGGCTTCGTGCTGAACTATCTCAGAGTCGAAGAATCCCATTTTTCTTGTATTCAACTGAGTGGTATTACTCAGGTGCTGAAAGTTTTGCTTTTAGTTATATTTTAGCTTAGACTAAGAATCTAGGGAATATATTTCGGTTCAGGTACGGTTTTTGACCGAGATTTCACCACTTGATTTAAAAGAGTGGTCTAGATAAAAATTTGTTTAATAAAGCTGCTATGCTCATTGCCTTGCCTACCGAAGGGGGATTGGCGTTTTCGGTTGGGTTCATGTTTAGTCTAGCAGCATATCTTAACGCTACGGGCTGTTTGGGGTTCAGCTTTAGGGCTTGTCGAATATAAACTTTTGCCATGCCTATTAACTTTTGTTGACAATGTACTACACCTAATAGAGCATAATAGTCGCTTTTACTTGGGTCTAGTTTAATAGCTTCACGCAGTTCTTGTACTGCGAGCGCCCATTGTGATTGGTTTGCGTACTGGACCGCTCGTTCGTAGTGACGTTGGGCATAGGTTGTTTCCGTAGATTGCTGAAAATTGGCGGTTTCACCTGCTCTTACGGCTGAAACTTGCAAAACAGTCCCTGATGACTCTTTTTGTGATTGCCGTTGAGCTTTAATGAATAATTGATAAACTACATTCAGGTTTCTAATTTGTCGAGTAACGTGATATGATTGCTCAAGTGATTTGTATTGGGCATCTGCATAGGAAGCGATCGCTTCTTCATAAAATAACTTGCCTTCTTGTGCAGACATGGTTTCCATTTGTTCCAATAGGGGATTGTCATCGCTATAAAAGTCCTCTTTTTTCAACGAGTTTGTTTTTAACCGCAGCATTTCTAATGTGTATAGCCGTTTGGTCATGTATTTAACCTGTTCGTAAGCAGGGTTAACTAAATGACAAAGTATGGACTCGGCTAATTCTTTAGCTTGAGTCCGGTTATGGTTATCAGGATGTAGCTGTTTGGCTAGGGTATAATAACGTTTTAAAATCTGCCCTTCTTCGGAATTCAGCGAAATTCCCAGCACAGCATAAGGGTCAACAAGCAGTTCAAGCCATTCTGGTGGTAGGGAGTTCTGTGACATTTTAATAATATTCGCAGATTAAGGCTAGGTAGATAATATGGATGGTGGAATTATTGTATCTATCTTATAGATAGATTTTTTTGAGTTTACACAGTCTTTAAACTTGGGCTTGGTGTTGTATTAATTTGTTTTGAGTTTATTCACGGAGTGTTTTAACGATTAAGTAAAGATGGATGGATCTTTTCAACAATCAAACCAAACTAAACAATTATTAGTGAATAAATGGTTTTATATTCTATCACCTCATTCAATATTTAGGACATATAATTACGATAAATAGATATTTAATTGACGGGGATGATGTTAACTAAACGGAAAAGCCGAAGTATTGCGGCTGTTTTAGCCTTTTCTGGGACTGTGACAATTTCAGGGTTGCATAAATTTTATCTGGGACAGCCGTTTTGGGGAATTGTATATGTTTTGCTTTCTTGGACACCAATACCTAAAGTAGCTAGTGCGATTGAAGGGGTATGGTTTTTAACTCAAGATGAGGAAGCCTTCGATCGCCATTTTAATTTGGGTAAGTCAGCAGTTAAGCCAGCACAACAGGTCAATAATCAAGTAGAATCTGTAGCTAGTGCTTTACGTGAGTTGGATGCACTCCGCCAAGATGGGTTAATTACTGAGTATGAGTTTGAGCAAAAACGTCGTCAGCTTCTAGATCAAATGTAAGTATTGAGATATACTGATTTTAGAGGTTGGCAACAGGGAAGAAAATTTTTAATTTATGAATAACTGGCTACCTTTAAACTTAAAATTGCAAAAACTTCGCGCTAAGTTACTCAATGATCCGTACTATCGTCTACAATCTGGCGAAGAAATTGAGATAGCGGTAAAATTGGGGATGCGAATTGATGCTAATCAAGCTACCGTGGATGATTGGTTACGCTTACCGGGGTTGTCTATTTTTCAAGCGCGATCGCTGGTGGAACTTTCTCGGTCTGGGGTAAAATTTTATTGTCTTGAAGATGTGGCTGCTGCTTTGAGTTTACCGGTTCCTCGTTTAGAACCAATCAAGCCACTACTGAATTTTAGTTACTATGATGATGATTCTTTAACTCATGCTGTGCCGATTAATGTTAATACAGTCACAGTAGAAAAGTTGGCGCAAATCCCGTTTATGGATTTAGCTTTAGCCCAAGCAGTGGTAGAAAATCGGTTGAATGCTGGTGTTTTCCGTAATTTAGCTGATTTTCAGCAACGGTTAGAATTATCTGGGGAAGCGATCGCCCAATTAATGTATTATCTGCGATTTTAACAAAGAGGCGTATTGCAATACGCCCCTACTCGTAATTAAATAGCTCCGATGCGGTTAAATGGCCAAAAACGGAATGTAGCGCGACCAATGAGATTTTCTTGGGGTAAAAATCCCCAATAGCGAGAGTCATTGCTATCGTTGCGGTTGTCTCCCATCACAAAAAGCTGATTTTCTGGAACTTTGACGGGGGGAAAGGGTTGATTTGGTGGTTCAGCAATGTAATCTTCTGTAATTGGTTGGCCGTTCAGATAAACTTTCCCCTGGGTGATATTAACGATCTGTCCTGGTAAACCAATCACCCGTTTAATGAAAGCTTGATTTTTGTCGTATCCCCGACTTTGTAATTCTGGTGGTGACTGAAAAACGACCACATCCCCAGTTTTGGGAGGATGAAATCGGTAAGAGACTTTTTCTACCACTAAGCGATCGCCAGTATGCAGGGTAGGGAACATGGATTCTGATGGGATCAACCGGGGTTCAGCGATAAATGTACGGATGAGGATAGCCAAACACAGGGCGATCGCTATTAAAGTTACATTTTCCTGCCAAGCACGCCATACTTTTGATGGTGCAGTATCTTTTACTTCACTTTCGTGAGGAGTCATAGAAGTTTTCAGCCAATTAAACAAATGCAATCCTTTAATTATTGTTACCTTAAAGGTAGATTTTTGGACAGAGAACAGGGTCAGAGGCTAATAAATTTCCAAGAGGCAAGAGATACAATTCCTCTTTTAAACTGGGCTTTAGACCCAGAACTAAAGTTTTATTCATACTTCTTCCCTCCTGCCTACTGCCCCCTGCCTCCTGCCTTCTTTGTAAAGCTATATTACAAAGGTTGGAAAAATATTGAGAAATTCCCTTGAAAACAAACATGGCACTTAATGTAGAACCTATAGGAGAGAATTGAGGTAAATAAAATAAAATGAACAACAATAATATTCAAAACTATCGGTTTGTCTGCACTCTGACTTTTGGTGATATTTACGGTCAAATAATTGTGTGGCTAATCACAATCACCATTAGTTTAGCATCTGCCTTAGCGCTCATGGGTGCTAAAAGACCAGTATATGCTTTAGCCACAGTAGGGCTAGTCGTATTTCTCACACTACCTTTTTTGCTGTTTGCTTTCGTGACTACCTTGTTAAATCATATTGAACTAACTGCCATAGAGCCAGGCACAAAAACCGAACCCATCCCCGGAAATGTTTCTCAGCAACAGCCAATCCAAGCAACTAGCTGAGGAAAAAGTAAAAGTAAAATTTTGGCTAGATATACAGAAATCGGTTAAAAAATGAACTTTTCTACAAATGCTTGATCATTTGATTTTATAGAGTAAGGGTTTGAGCAATGCTCATAAGTGCCAACTTAACATGAAACTCTTGTAATGTCGTTAGATCAAACTTATTCAGTTCCCCAACAATCAAGAAGAACCCCGCCCCCGCTTTTGAAGCAGCAAAATCTCCCCTCCCCTCTTGAGGGGCTACCGTGTACACACAAGTCTTATCAAGATTAAATCGGCGGTTAGAAACCGCAACTACACAGGCAAAACCCACCTCCGTGGGTTAAAAATAAGTAGTTTTTCTTCAGTCCACGCAGGTGGACTTTGTTTGTGTAGCCGTGATTTCTAATCGCCAGGGCTTGTTTTGGGTAATCAGATCACTTGTGTGTACACCGTAGCTCTTGAGGGGAGGGGATTAAGGGGTGGGGTAAAACGGCTGTGGTAAAACGAATTGAGCCTAAGTTGACACCAATGAGCAATGCTAAACCCCTACCTTATATTGAGGTGTTTTGGCAATCTTGTAAAAGTTCAAATCTAAACCCTGTGGACTATATATTAAGGATTCTCTGGAAAGGTTTGCACCTTACCATCTGGACTTAAAACTGCTCGCAGTCTGACATTTTGCCCATACTTATTGATAGAAACAAAAGGTTTGCCAATTTCTGGGATACCTGTATTATCAATATATTGTCTTGCGGCTTGATTCAAAGGCAAAATTCTTTCAATTGTCCCATCAGTACCGAGCATTAAACTATATTCTAGAGTATCTGATAAACCTGTGGGTGGCTGCCATTTCTTTTTCAAAAAGTCTCTGGCTTCTGCTACTTGAGGTGTATCGAATAATGTAGTTTTAGCAGTTTCACTAGGCTGATTGGTTAAATTAGCATCATTAACTTTGGCCTTGGGCTGTAAGTCTAATGCTGGGGGTAATTGGGGGGACGTGTTAGGTATAGTACCAATTGACCGAGAGATAGAAGATCCGGTCTTGGGGACGATGCTAGTATTTTGTGGGGATAAATTTTCCCTGGTGGTGAGAGTAATACCAGTTGGGTTAATTGACTTTGTAGAGTTGGGTGAATTGGGTACTGGAGGCGGTAAAGGAATTTGTAAATTAGCTGGAAAGGCTGGATTGAGGGGATCTTTCGGTGTTATTTGCGTTGTGATAGAATCACTGGCATCAGGAAAAGCTAGAGTTGGAGTGGTGTTAGAACTGCTTCGTGGTGCAGGAGTAGCTAACTGTAGGGGGGATAGAGTATTTGCTGGCGTGGGAGCTAAATTAGTTGGAGATGTAGTTTTAGCTTGAGGCGTTTTTAAAGCCAGTGATGATTCGGGGTACGTTGCTGTTTCTTGGGTTGGGCGATCGCTGTTAGCATATTGCCAAGTTAAGGGAATTAAACCCGCAGCTAACACCAATACAGCCGCCGCAGAAGCCCAATTAGGTAATTTTTTTGGAGAACTCTGATTCATGGAAGTTGGTAAAGCCATCATATCAGCCGAGTATTCATCTAAAGCCGTGGCTAAATCAAATAATTGCAGCAGAGTCAGTTGAATAGATGCTCCAGATGTAGAATTAGCAAGAGAACCGAGAAATAGTTGATGAGTTAAATTTCCCGTTGATTCTAAATAGATTTTTGTTTGAGGTGTGTTGGGATGAGGAAATTGTAGAGTTTTAGCTGATAAAGGAATTTTATCTAAATCCTGTGATTGGAGTTGAGTCGATGTAGCTTTTAACTGATCATCAGTGCTGGTAAAACTCATCCAAAAACTTTCTGTAGACTGTTGGAGGAGATGTTGAATGTAGCTGGTAACGGCATCACACAAAGCTTCTAGTTGATCGCGATCGCCCTGAATTGGGACTCTATTTTTTTCTGGTAGCCGTGGGTCATCAAAGTATAAATTAAAACTTACCTGTTTGAGAACAGTTTTTCCCATCCAACGGGACAAGGGTGAACTCTGGGCTAATATTTCCAGTGTGCAAGTAGGGGGGGTGTAGCGACGGATGACAGAATTTGATCGAGACATAGCAAGAATTTCTGGGTGGACAATAAAGAATTTTGGATTTTGGATGCTGGATTAATAGTCTAAAATCTAAAATTGTTTTGTAGAACGGTCTATCAGTGTTAACCACAGCCGGCGGTGTCCACCAGAGGAGCTATAAAAAAGTAAATCTACCAATAGTTTTAATGCTAACCGAGTTAACAAATCTGTAGAAATTTGTTCATCCTCTTCCATCCGTTCTTGGTAGGTGTTACAGAAAGCATCAATATAGTCTCCCAACAAAGCTGTCTGATGAGGTTCTTGGTTTTTCACCGCCACTTGTTCTAATAAACTAACAGCACGACGAATTATTTCCTGATGCTGATTAGCCAGGTAGCAAATAATTAAAACCAGTGCTTGCGCTTCTTCTACATCTAGCTTTTTCCGTCCTCCTTGACCTTTACGGAGAGGGTTAGACTGACGCAATCGCCATAAAGCTACTCTGTCTGGTATTTTTGATTCTAAATTGAGGTTATTTGCTGCTGTGAGCATAGCCTCAGAACCAATTCCAGTTAATGTTTCTAATGCTAACAGTACCAAGTCTAATTGGGTTTTGATATTGTCCCAATGAACTGTGTTTAAGGCTGTAAGCTGGTTTAAATCCTCCCATTGAGAATTTAGTTTAGTTGAGTTAGCGGCCGAGTGCATAACTTTTAGCATAGGTTGTCAGGCTGATAAAGGCTGTTGCTGTTACCCATTTTGAAACCAGACCTTAAACTATGAATTTTCGCTTCCCATAGTTTGCCTAGAGTCAGTTTACTAGATATCAGTTATTTTTGTTTTAATTTAGTTGAAAATTGAGGATGGGGGATAAGGGGTAAGAGGTGATTGGTGATTGGTCAGAACTTACGCAAAATATACTAAACACGGTTTAATTATTTGATTCCGTGGGTAGGGGTTTAGCACTGCTAAACCCCTACATATCTGGGTTTTTCATGATTTTACAAAAGTCCATATTCCACCCATTTCAGTATATCTCTCAAAACCTTATTTCTCTGTGAACTCTGTGCCTCTGTGGTTCGTTTATTAGGACTTATTATTTCTCCATTTATTTCACATAAGCAATAGTTACGCCAGCACCTCCATCTGCTCGTTCTGCTGGTTCATAGTGGCTAACTCTGGAATGCTGCTGCAAATAGGCATGAACTCCCTGTTTGAGTTTACCAGTCCCATAACCATGAATAATCCAGATTTGTCCATCAGCTTCAGAAATGGCTTTGTCTAAGATATATTCGGCATCAGCTACCCGTTTTCCGCGCAAATCGACGGTATTTTTGGAGGTACGAATCGCTGGGGCTGGTGGTGCTGGTGGGGGAACTGGTGCGGGGGCTGGTTTGGCTTTAACTATTGGTTCTGGTTTTTGTCCGTCTAAGGATTCTACATCTGCTAACTGGACTGTCATTTTCATGATCCCAAACCGGACTGTAAATTCGCCGTCGGTGTCGGGGGGGGTGATAACTTCGGCTGTTTGTCCTATTTTGGGAATGCGAATGCGATCGCCCACTTTGGGAATAAACCCGATTTTGGCTTTGGGTGGTGTTGCTGGTTCGTATTTCTGGGCTATTTGCGTTAGGGAGTTGGTAGCTTGCTGGGCATCTTGGGCGCTTGGTGTGCCTTGTTGTAAGCGACGAATGACTTGGGCAATTTCTCCTTTGGCTTGAGCGATCGCATTTTGAACGGCAATTTCTTGAGAAGCCCGCAAACTCTGTTCTCGTTCCTCCAAACTGGCGGCTTTTTGGGAAACTTCCTGATATAACCGTTCTGCTTGTCGTAATAATTCTTGGGCTTCGGCGGCTTTAGTTTCTTGACGGCGGCGTTGTTGTTCTAACCCGGCGATCACCTGATTAACTTCGTCGGTAGCTTCTCCCACTTGGGTTTTAGCCTCGGCTACTACTTCCGGTTTTAACCCTAAGCGCAAAGCAATAGTTAAGGCGTTAGAGCGTCCTGGAATGCCCCACAACAAACGATAGGTAGGCGAGAGGGTGGTTTCGTCAAATTCCACAGAAGCGTTCTCAAATCGCTCATCTTCATATTTTAGAGCTTTGAGTTCCCCAAAGTGGGTGGTAGCAATTGTTAGCTGGGCATGGTTGGCGAGATATTTGAGGAGAGCGATCGCTAACGCACTCCCTTCTACCGGATCTGTCCCTGCGCCCACTTCATCGAGTAAAACTAAAGATTGGTGATGGGTGATGGGTGATGGGTGACTGGTGATTGGTGATTGGTGATTGGTGATTGGTGATAATTCCTCCCTACCCTCTTCCCCTGCCTCCCCTGCCTCCCCTGCCTCCCCTGCCCCCTGCCCCCTGCCCCCTGCCTCCCCAGTTCCCAAAGCTTCTAAAATTCGACTAATCCGGCGAATATGTCCAGAAAAGGTAGATAAACTTTGTTGTAAAGATTGTTCATCGCCAATATCGGCTAAAACCTGCTCAAACCAAGGCATTTCCACTGGTTCACGGGCGGGGACAAATAAACCCACCTTAGCCATTAATGCCGCTAATCCCAAGGTTTTTAAAGTAACGGTTTTTCCCCCAGTATTGGGTCCTGTAATAGTCACCACCTTAATATTAGGACTAATGAGTAAATCAACAGGGACAACACTTGATCCTTGTTCGTGCTGTTGTTGCCAAACTAATAAAGGATGACGCAACTGCCGCAGGGTAATCATTTCCGTTTGTTGACGATCTATAAATCGGGGGGGATTTGCACCCAACCAGAAACTATAACGAGATTTAGTAGTTGCTAAATCTATGGTGGTGACGATCGCTAATAATCTTTCTAAATCTGGTGTAACTGCTGCTACTTGCTCAGTTAAAATTCGCCGAATAACTTCTTCTTCTGCTTGTTCTCTTCTGATAGTTTGACGGAGTTGATTCCCCATGGAAACAATGCTGTGGGGTTCAATGTATAGAGTTGCCCCACTCATGGATGTGTCGTGAACAATACCCGGAATTGCGTCTTTTTGGGGTGCTTTCACAGGGATCACATAGCGATCGCCCCTTTGGGTAATCAACTGTTCTTGGACTGCTCCCGATTTAGCTTGGATGATATTTTGCAGTTTTTGAGTAATTTGACTGCGTAATCGCCGCAATTCTACACGGATTTCGCCCAATTTTTGACTAGCGCGATCGGTTACTTGGGCGCGTTCATCAATACAACGGTGGATTTCCTGCTCTAATTCTGGGTAAGTCCGTAAATCAGAAACTAACTCTTTGAGAACTGGTAAATCTTCTTGGTTGTCAATTACCCGCCGGAGGTTTCTTGTACCAGATAGAGTAGTAGCGATCGCTAACAATTCTTCCCCAGTCAAAATCCCTTGCAGTTCGGCACGTTCTAAGGAATCACCGATATCTTGAATCCCCTCAAAGGAAAGTCCGGGAAACAGGCGACTTTCCAATTGATAAACTTCCTTAGTTTGAGCTAACAACTGTTCGCTTTCTACTTGAGTAGTCGGGATTGGCAGGTTACGCGCCACCGTCGCCCCTAACTTAGTTGCCGCAAAGGTGCAAAGGTGCTGGCAGAGGCGTTGCCATTCGAGTAGTTCTAGGGTTTCAGATTGAATCAAGGTTTCAACGTCTAATCTGAAACTATCGTAACAATTCTAGCCCATAGATAGCTAAATCTTCAGGGATGAATTTTTTTTCTCTAAGATACAAGGTTGGGTTGAAGAACGATACCCAACATTAATCAACTATCATTAACCTTATAAATATCTCTACATCATTAATATCCGCTTGAAGCAAACACAAGGTTAATTCATGGTTTGGAAAATTACTACTGATGAATTGTTGGCTCGGTACAACGCTGGGGAGCGTAACTTTGCTGGTGTCGAAATTTTGCGGATTGTCGGCGAAATGGGCGAAAGAGACGGAGTTGATGGTCAGATTACTGGACTCGAAGGTGCTGACTTGCGGGGTATTAACCTGCGGGGAGCTAATCTTGAAAAAGTTAATTTGAGTGGGGCTGATTTGACTGAAGCCGATTTGTTCGGGGCTTATTTGGGCGAGGCTGGTTTGGTAAAAACTATTCTCAGGGATGCTAATTTGTTCTCCGCCAATTTGAGTAGTGCTACTTTGAATGGGGCTGATTTGACTGGATCTGATTTGAGCCATGTTAAAGCGGTTGGTGCTAGTTTCATCCGTGCTAAAGTCCCTGGCTTTGAACGCAGTGATTTGACTCACGCTGACTTTCGAGATTCTACTGGCAATGAGTATGCTCTTTGTCGCTGGTTTAATGTTATCTGGCATACTACTATGCCCGATGGTACTATCAAAGAAGGTCCCTACTGTAAATGGTAATAGTTTTTCTTCAGTGCGATCGCTCGTAGCTCGTAGGTTGGTTTGAGGAACGATACCCAACATTAATCAACTATCATTATTATAAATATCTCTACATCATCAATATCCGCTTGAAGCAAACACAAGGCTGGGTTAAGCGACAGCGCAACCCGACGCATTTGTTGGGTTTCATACCATTGCTCCGCAACGCTAACGCTAACAACCCAATCTACCAATATAAATCTTCAAGGATGAATTTTTTTGTATTTTTACCAACTTAATTGGTAAATCGTAGTTAAAGCTACCATTTTCAAAATCCGAGTATTTTAGAATGCCAATACCAAAGGGACATCTATATACAAGCTTGAATATGAACATAAAAAAAATTCTCACCTTAATTAGTACATTTATTGGTGGCTTCTTACTAACAATTAACTTATCAACACATACGCCCACAACTGTCGTAGCACAATCGGATACCAAAATACTTATTTCTGCTGCTGCCAGTTTGAAAGACGTAATGGAAGAAATCAAGCCTCTTTACCAACAAAGTCAGCCAAATGTTGATCTTAGTTATAATTATGGGTCTTCTGGTGCTTTGCAAAGACAGATTGAACAAGGCGCTCCAGTAGATGTTTTTATCTCTGCGGCCAAAAGGCAAATAGATGATTTAGAGCAAAAAGGACTACTTATTCCCAATACTCGTACCATCATCGCTAAGAACCGCCTCGTTTTGATTGTGCCAAATAACGTTGTAGGCATCACCAGCTTCTATAATTTAAAAGATGGGAAAATTAAGAAAATAGCGATCGGTGAACCTAGAAGCGTCCCGGCTGGACAATATGCAGATCAGGTTCTCAAAAAGTTAAATATTTTGCCCCAAGTTAAATCCAAGTTAGTCTATGCTAACAATGTGCGCCAAGTCTTAGCGACGGTAGAAAGTGGCAATGCTGATGCGGGTCTTGTCTACGCCACTGATGCCAAAATCTCTAATAAAGTGAAAGTAGTAGTTGCTGCTGATGAAAAATTTCACTCCCCGATTATTTATCCGATAGCAGTCGTCAAAAGAAGTAAAAATCCTGATGTAGCCAAAGCGTTTGTCCAGTTTTTATCTAGTAATGAAGCCAAGGCCGTATTGAAGAAATACGGATTCATTCTACCTTAGAGGGTGTTTGAAAACTAGCCTTGGACACTGGAAATCGCCGCTTCGTGGAACTTGTGAAAAATGCGGGTGTAGAGACGTTCCATGGAACGTCTCTACGAAGGTTCTAGTAAACGCATCTTTTATTTTCACTTCATGTTTATTAGTCCACGCAGGTGTAGTAGCGCCTCTCAAACTGTTATTTCTCAGCGTCCTCTGCGTCCTCTGCGGTTGGATACTCCATAACTTATGGGTAAATCCTATCCATAATACATCAATGAGGTTTTTTGTCAATGCGTCAGTCCTAACTACTAAATTCAGCCAGCTTTTAGTTACACTAATTATGGTGCTTTACCGAATGGAAACTGATATGGCTGGAGAAATCTGTCAATGAGTTTTAGATGCTTCAAGCAATGGTTAAAATATGCTTCAATTCCGAGTTTTGCGGTTTTAGTTTCCATCTTAATTGCTGAATTTTACTCGACAACCGCCCAAACTACGGCGAAAGGAGGAATCGACTGGATTTTGGTAGTAGATACTTCTGCTTCCATGCGTGGGGTTGGTGGGACAAAAGATATTTTTGCTCAAGTTCAAAATTCTATTACTGAGTTTGTTAATACAGCTAGAGTCGGGGATAAAGTTACTCTTTATACTTTTGATCAAGATGTCACCTTACATATTAAAGATATTGCGATAAACAGCAATCCTGATAGAGGTAAACTTAAAGAAATAATTAAATCACTCCAAGCGCAAGGAGTGAGGACTCATACAGGGAAAGCTGTCCAAAAAGCGTTACAACATTCTGGCTTATTAAGCCAAAAAGCAGATGCGCTTGGTCGGACTGTTAGTATAGTGTTTTTGACAGATGGGGTAGAAGATGTACGAGGTATTCCTAATCCTGTAAGTATTCCTAGCAACACCCAGCTTTTGCGTCAGCAGCAATGTAAACCCTATATATTTTTTGTATCTTTAGGGCTAAAAGAACACGAAAAGCAACTGAATGATTTTGCTAACAATCCTGCCTTGTGTAATAAAGGAAGAGTATTGAGAGATCCGGGAGGAGTTCAATTAAACCAACTGGCGCAAAATATTCGACCAGTATTGGTAAAACCTAAGCTGGATGTCAATTCACCTAAAACTGAGTTGGAGCGGTTTTTGCCGGGAACTACGACGAAACCGCTTAATATTGATAGTCTTAGCAATGTCAATGCTAAAGTAGGCTTGCGACTAGAAGATCCTAACCAAAGTGGTATTCGTTTAATTGCACCAAATAAAGATGTTGATTTAGTTGCCAATCAACCAACAGTTATACCTGTGCAGTTACAAATTCCGCCAGAAGTTCGGGGTGGTGATCCTGATTTGCGCTTAGTGATGACAGCGAAAAATAAAGCGATCGCTCCCATTACTATAGACTTACCTGTAATTATTCAACCAAAGTTAGCCATACAACCTGGGAGTATAGATTTTGGCTCTATAGATCCTGGAAAAACTACAGAAACTCAAACCCTGGTAGTTAGTAGCAATATTTCTGGAAAGGCCAACTTACAGCTACAAGACAATCCCCCAGAGATTTCCTTAGCACAGCCTTTAGCCCCTATTTCCTTGCAAGTAGGAGAAACTAAAATTCCTGTCCAATTACAAGTCACTGATAACAGTTCAGAAGGTCAGCATACCTTCAAGTTAATAATTATCCCAGATGACCCCATTGCCAACCCCATTACTTCCCAAGGTAGTCTTAATATCTTGATGCCACTGGGACGCAAGCTATTAATTTGGTTAGTTATAGCTTTACTGCTATTATTCATTGTTTTAATTGCCATTTGTCTAATTCAGCGTAAAACCCCTTGGGAATTAATTCATGATTTGCAGACTCGCAACCATTTAGAAGGTGAACTAGAAATATTAGAACCTCTACCAATATCACCAGAGGGTCAATATATCAGTTTAACCCACCGACAAGTTAATAAAATCCCACTAAGTATGTTGATACCAGAAATTGATGCCACAAAAACCGATGCTGAGTTAGTTACCATTTGGCGGGCAGGTAAAAAGAATATAGATTTATACTGTGTACAAGGTGTGATTTTGATCAATAGTCAAAAGATCACCACATCAGAACTCTATGATCAAGACATAATTGAGCTTGCCCAGGTGAAACTGCGATTTAACTGGATTGGAAACCAACGTCCCTAGAATCAAGCACAGGGTAAAAAATTACAGTTTAAAAGCAATAAACCCTGGCTTTGTATGTGTACAAATTAAATGTAGAACCTGACAAGTAGACTATTGTATAATTTTTACGGAGCAGAGTGAATGTCACGTCCCACGGTTGTTTTTCGTCCGACTGTTGTTATTGGCTTAGGAGGTACAGGTTATGGAGTTATCCTCAAGCTAAAAAAACGATTTATAGATGTTTATGGTTCAGTTCCCGAAGTTATTCGGTTTTTATCTATTGATACTACCGAAAACATTCAAAGTCGGGAAAAATCTCCAGAAGGTAATACTGTAGTTTTAGAACCAAATGAATTGTATCCGATTTCTGTCGCCAACCCCGGAAGACTGTTAGGGGGAAGTAACGAACATATTGATGAATGGTGGCCGAAGGAAATTCCTGCCCACGGGATTATTAATGGTGCTGGACAAATTCGCTCCCGTGGGAGATTGGCTTTATTTGCCAAAGTTAGTGATATTAATAGTCTGATTGCTCAGGCCATCAATGCTGTTAGGGAAATTCGCACTAGAAAACAGGCATTTTCTGATAACTTTCAAGTTTCTAGTCGGGACGGGGTAGAAATTTTTGTTATTGGTAGTTTAGCAGGTGGAACAGGTAGCGGTACATTCTTAGATGTGGCATTTTTAGCGCGGCAATATCTCAACAGTTTCTCAAATATCACGGGAGTATTTGTTTTACCAAGAGTATTTGCTAATCTGCCTCAAACTAATATGGTGAGGTCAAATGCCTATGGCGCGCTGAAGGAAATTGAGCATTTTTGGGGATTAACACCAGCCAATCCCTTGGAGGTTGATTATGGAATTATGAAAGTTAAAGCTGACCGTCCTCCATTTGATGCGGTATTTTTGATTGATAGTATTAATAAACAGGGAACTGTAGTTAATCGTCCTGAAGATTTGTTGAATTTAGTAGCCGATGGTTTATATGTACAGATTGGCTCACAAATTGGTTTAGATGCTGCTAACGTAGCTGATAATATTCGCGCTTATTTAGCGACGGCAGAAAAGGTACGGGGACGGAAAATAAACTATTGTAGTTTTGGTTTTGGGGCGCTGACTTTACCGACCCATTTGTATGAACAGATGAAATTAGAAGATGCTCAAAACTTTTTGAGTCATGAATTGATGGATTCTAAACAGGTGATTGATGGGGAGAGCGAAATTATTCGATTTTTAGAAGATTGTAAGTTATCAGAAACCACGGCTTTAGATGCGTTGATTGAGAGCGATCGCGGTGGTAGTATGAAAACTGAGTTCAGAATTAGCGAAATGCGCTTCGATCGCACAGCCCTACCAACTATTAAGGAACTCTACAAACGACAGTTAGATCAAATGGAGCAAAGAACGGCTCAGGAATTGGGATTAAACTTTTATCGGTTATTACAAATAGCTACTGATGCCCTTGCTAATTGGTGGGAGCGCGGTCTTAACCGTCCCAATGGTTTGGCTTATACTGGACAATTTTTCAGCGAATTAGTCCCAAAATTGGATGGGTTGCAACAGACTATGCAGCGCAAATCCCAAGAAGCACAATATCAATATAATTTGTTGAAGTTAGAACCACTGGAAGAAAAAATTAAGGAACTTGCCGAATCTTGGTTTCCTAATAAGAATAATATCCAAGCAGCTTGTCAAAGGTACAAAGAACGGAGTGACCAAAAATGGAAGCTGTATTTACATTGGAAGCGGTGCGATAAAGCAGCAGAACTCTATGGTATCCTCCGAGGAAAGGTGGAGGAAATTCAAGAAAAGTGCCAACGCATTCGCAGTAATCTCGATAAAGTTAATCAAGATTTATCGCAGAGTGTTACGGAAATCAGCCGTTTAGGAACTAATGATAATCCGTTTATTCAAACAATTCAACGAGTTAATCTGCAAAGTAAACGTCCACAAATTTCTGGGGAAGAGTTTATTCGCTGGTATCGAGAAAAGTATCAAACCTTAACTAATTGGTCGGACAAAAAAGCCGAAAACGTCAAGACAGAAATCTGGGAATTTCTAGAAGATAAATATTTTTCTCTGACAAAAATGACTGTTGAAGATGTCTTAGCCAATAGTAATCCAGAAGATGCAGGACAAGATTTAGAACAATTAGGAAAGCTGGCTGTTCCCCTTTGGCAATACGAAGAATCAGAAATTCCGGTGCAACAACAACATTTAATTACAGAGTTTTATTATTACGGAGTTGAAAATAATAATACAATTTTCACCAGTCCACCTTTAGCAAATCGCGTTCCAAAAGGCAGAGATAATCCTTCCTTTGTCCCCACTGGTGAAGCCCATAAGGTAACTTTATTTCGAGTGGAAGTGGGAGTTCCTTTATTTGCATTAAATGGCGTGAAAGAGATGGAATCAGCCTATTTAGATCCGAATAAAGTCTTTAAACACCTGCATCGAAATTGGGACAGTTTCCCGAATCTAGTTCCTCCAGAAGAAGATGGTGGGGCGTTGCGTTGGTTTGCTTTGGCCTTAGCCCCTGCACCATATCAACTGATTGTCAATCAAAATAGGAATTATTTAGTCTATACTGACCAAGCTAAAAAATTAGATGGTCAAGTTTTGCCCTTGGGAAGCGATCGCAAATCAGCCTTCAAAGCTTTTAAGGGTAATTCATCTTTAGTCAAAGAAATTGCTCACAAAGTAAATACGCTGACTCATCAAAACAAAGATAAATCTAGGTTGATTTTAGAAACCTATATCAATCAAATCAATAAAGTTTTGAAAGAAGGAAAAGTTGGTAATCAAATCAAAGAACAGGTAGAAATGGAACTTAAAGAAATTCAAGCATACCTGGAAGATTTGGATGTAATTTTGTAATCGTAACTTACTGCAAAACTTCAACTCTATTCCCTGTTCCTCGTTAAGTAATGAGACAGAATTAATTACACAACTGGTTTTTCTGTTCCCTGTTCCCTGTTCCCTGATATTAAGATTGGCATTATGCCTAAACCAACTACCATTTTAGCTCTTGATCCTCACAGTGCAGCCCTCTGTGCGACAATTAAACAGCAACTTCAATATCACTCAATCGAACAAAGCCAAGTATTTCAAGCTTATTTACTAACTTGGGATGGATTGAATTTTGGTTTTCGTTCTGATTTAGAACAGATGACCGATCAAAACTTTGATTTAACAAAAACTCGCAGTCATCAAGCTTCTATTTCTCAAATCCGTAGTCAGTTTATTAACGCAACTAACCAAATTCAACCTTTACTGATTGAATTACTCAAAAATGCTGATCAATCTTTAGAAGCGATCGCTGCTAAACAAACAGGGGTAGAAATTGCTAATTTACATCGAGTATATCTGATGCTTTCAGTTAGCGATCGCTTCTCTAGGGGAGTAATATTTCAACTAACTCGTTTGATTCGTTGGCTATTTACTAAGTTTTTCGCTGATGTTCCCCACAGTTTAGAAGCTTTATTATTACTACCAGGATTATTTAATCAAACAACAACGGCTGATTACGCCGCAGCCTATGGTTTTCTGAAAGAACTAGATTGGACAATGACTAACGGAGTTGTGATTTCTGGTACTCAAAAAGGTCTCCCTTTTGATAACTGTTGGCTAATAGATGATCGCATTGGTGAACTAAAAGACAATTTAATTAGTTATGCTGATGCTTTTTCTGGTTTCCTCACTGTTGAACCAGAAATCAACGGATTATTAATTGGTATCAACAAAGTACGGGGAAAAATTCCTGCTTACAGCGCTTTTGGCTATGGAGAATTATTTTTTCCTGTGGAAACGGCTGTTTCTCGTTTAAGTAACGCTTTAGCAGCCAATATCATGGTTACTCAATTTTTACCAAGGGCAGAATCTACACCCGAATCTAATCGTAAATGGCTGTTAGATGCTAAAGAATTTGTGCTGAGTGAAGACTATAGTAATGCTTTTTTGCTGTTAGAAAGAGATAAGGGTAGACCAGTTTGGCAAGATTTTAATCCCCGCTTAGAAATGCGCGCTGGGATGGTTCAAGAATATATCATGGAATTACAGCGTGCTTATCAGCAATTTGAAAATAAAGAACTACTTTCGTATAAACGTAGTTTAGAAAGTTGTTGTAAACAAGCACAATCAGCACTTGTTGCTTTCTTAGATCGGACAATTAACCGCTATGCTGATGCTGCACCTAGAGGTTTACATGAAGCTATTAGATTATTAAATGTATTAACTTATTCCTATTTGGAATTACAAACCGAATCTATTAGCGAACAGCCTCAAAACTTAGTTACAGAACTGCGTATAACTGAAGCTTTCTTAGATTCAAGATTGGAGATAAAAATTGATCAAGAAAATACTCAAAATCTACTAAATCAAGTTTTATCTTTAAAATTACGGCGACAACAATTACATGATAGTTTAGGTCAATTCAGTTCTGAAGAAATAGCCCTAGAGATAGAAACAACTCAAGAACAGCTAGAAACAGCGATCGCTGAATATCGTCAAGCCTTAAATATAGAAGTGGATCAAGCTCGCAAAATCCGATTAATAGCGATCGCTCGCGCTAGAGAAAAGGCTCAAGAAACGATTATTATCGTTCAAAAACATCTCACGTCAATTGAAAATCAAATCCACACAGCTACAGATCATTTAAATGAATTGTTAGAAGAAGAAAGTTTTTTTCGTTATCAATATTTATTTATTTACCCCCTTGTGGTTGTGGTTGTTTGCGTGATTTTATTAATTTTAACTGGTTTATTCAGTCAATCAAGTCTGTGGTCATTATTGCAAGAATTTTGGAGAAATTTAGGGACTTATTTATTGTGGACTATCAGTGCCACCTTCATCTATTTAGGTCTGGTTTGGCTGAAATACAGCACCAATATTCGCGATCGCATTCAGCAAGTCCAAAAACAAATTAAACGCCTAGAAAGTAGTTTAAAAGCCAGTGCTGTAGAATTGCGCCACAGTTATAATCAGCAACTAAAGTTAGATTATGATCTTTATCTCCAAAATCTGCGAATTGAGGCGTTAAACCATCTAATTAAAACCGCTAAACAAAGAACTGAAACCTTACGCCAAACTCAATCTAACTTCGAGCAAATATATGATGATTTAGTTGATAAACGCGATCGCGCTACTACCAAATTCTCAGATATTCGGCTAACGGTGCTAACTGACGCAGATATTGATGCTTATTATCAAAGTATTCTACCAAAACTACCAATTAAGCAATTCACCCAAGAACAAGTCAGCCGTTCTCAATCATGGCAAATGTCAGCAGAAGCCTTTCAAAATCGACTGATTCCCTTTGCACGTCAGCAGTTTGAGCCATTGAGTGATTTATCTATTGGGGAATTGTTACAGCAATCAGAATTAATTTCTACCCATACAGCCAATTTACGTTTAAATCAGCTTTATAATAACGCAGATTTGTTATTACGACTTCAAGATATTGACACCAACTTAAACCAAACTTCCCAAAAAGAACTGACTATTTGGGTGGGAGAAAAAGATAAAGAAAGACTTTTTGGATTTTACAGTCGTTTAAGTCGCACATTAACCGCTTTAGTTGGGGAAGACGAGAAACGTTTGTATATGTTGACCCGTTGTTTAGGTTTTCCCGCTTATCTTCTCAGCCAAATTGAGTTTTATCGAGACTGCTATGAACGCACCGAGAGAGAACAAATTCAAGAAGACGAGAATATTCCCGACTTAATTCCTGATGAAATTGGCTCAAGTAAGGAATTAAAACTAGCTTATCAAACCTTGTTGTTAGCGATCGCTCTAGATTTATTATCTCAAAATTCCCAAGGAATCTATCAATTTCAAGGTAACTTACTGGATAGTAATCGAGAACAAATCGCCTTATCCTTGGCCAACGAATTTCCCTATCAGGAACTATATAGAGATATCAAAGACCTGATAGAAACATTTGATCGAGAATTAATTTACCAAAAATTGCAAACATTAGAAACATCAATCAACAACTTAACTGATCATGAACGCAAGTTTTTAGATCAACTACTTATAGACTACAATCCTTTGAATTAACTATAGGACTCCTATTTGATTTTTGATAGCTTGGGTGGCGTAGCCATATAGAACTCAGTACCTCAGTACATACTGAAAGCCCTGTTCCCTGTTCCTGGTCGGTGAGAGCCAATTTTTACACAATCTTAAATTATTCAAATACAGGAGACTAAGTTTCAGCGATCGCTACTTGAAAACTAGGAAATAAATCAGGT
>NZ_JAYGHC010000012.1:2330-9353 GCF_034932285.1 Cronbergia sp. UHCC 0137 | reverse complement strand
CCTAACGTGAGAATATGCCCATCTAGTAAAATTATTAGCTCTGTTTTGTCCTCATGGGCGGGCTGATATTACCCGCACCAAAAGACATTTATTCACTACTCAACCTGTATTTCTCATCCCCGCAGCAATACCATTAATCGTTAATAATGCTCCTCGCAGTAACTCCCCTTTGCTGTAACGGGAGTGGATGACTCCAGAAGTAGCCGTGTTTTTAGACTGACGTAGACGTTTGAGTAGGGACACTTGGATGAATCCCAGGGGGAGAATTGTCCCGTTGCGTAACTGCACTGAACGCTGCAATACAGGATCACCGTCTAAAAGTCGTTGGTGTCCAGTAATTTTTAAGACTAAATCCCTAGTTAGACAAAATTCATGATATATTTGGCCAAATACTTTGTCAAATCGCGGTTTGTCTTCAGGGTTAGATAATTCCTGAACATAATGACGTGCCATTTCAATGTCTACTTTCGCCAAGGTCATTTCTGCTTTGGAAATTACCATTTTAAAGAAAGGCCATTTGACATAAAAGTAACGTAGTAATTTCAGATGTTCTTCTGGTTCGGCGTTTAAAAATTCCTGTAAAGCTGTACCCATTCCGTACCAAGAAGGCAGCAAAAATCGGGTTTGTGTCCAGCTAAAAACCCAAGGAATAGCACGGAGACTGGTGAGGTCTTTTTTACCAGATGGACGACGGGCAGGACGGGAGCTAATTTGCAGTTGGCTAATTTCTTCGATGGGGGTGACTTGGTGGAAAAAGTCGATAAAATCCGGTTGTTCGTAAATTAGAGCGCGATAATGTTGGCGCGATCGCACTGATAATTCTTCCATGATCTCATTCCATGGTTCAATATCATCAAACCCAGTTCGCAATAAGCTGGCTTGAATTACTGCGGTCGTGATGGTTTCAACGTGGTATAATGCCAAATCCAGCAAAGAATACTTAGAAGCTAAAACTTCCCCTTGTTCAGTAATCTTAATTCTGCCATTAATACTGTGTCCTGGTTGAGCTAAAATCGCCTCATAAGCCGGACCCCCACCCCGTCCCACAGAACCGCCCCGTCCGTGGAAAATCCGCAGGTTTACACCATATTCTTCGGCTATTTTCTGGAGGGATTTTTGGGCTTTGTGAATTTCCCAGTTACTACTTAAAAAACCGGAGTCTTTGTTGCTGTCAGAATATCCCAACATCACCTCTTGTAAGTTGGCGATCAAAATAGATGCTGATGGCGATGAATTTGGCTCGTAGCCGCCCGCTAACAAGGCACGATAGAGGGGGAGTTGAAATAGTTCTTTCATCACGCTTCTAGAGCGTTGTAAGTCCTCTACCGTTTCAAATAGGGGAACGACGCGAATTGTACCGACAGCGATCGCTGGATCAAATAATCTGGCTTCTTTGGCTAACAGCAAAACTTCCAAAACATCGCTCACTTCCCTACACATACTGATAATGTAGGTTTGACAGATGCTAATCCCAAATTCTTGTTGTAGCGATCGCAAAACCCGGAAAGTTTGAATCACATCATTGGTTTTTTCTGAAAATGGCAATTCTGCGGGAATTAACGGCCGTCGGGTTTGCAATTCCCCAGTTAACCAAGCAACTCTCTGTTCTTCTGAGAGTTCGTGATATTTTTGCGGTAAAATCTGCAAATATTCGAGAATTTCATTAATTGCATCAGCATGACGAGAAGATTCTTGGCGGATATCTAGCTGAGTTAAGTTAAAGTCAAATATCTCAACTTGACAAATTAGATTTTCTAGTTCTCGACAACTTAAACCCGTTTCGGTCAAATTATGTTGAATCAACCGCAACTCTGCTAAAAACTCCAACCCGGAACGGTACATAGGAGAATCTTCATTTGTGGGAGTTTCTCCTTTGTATAAAGCTAGATTGCGATCGCGGGTATTTTCCAACCTTTTTAACACATAAGCCAATTTCAGCCGATAGGGTTCTTGACGATAACGCAACGCCAAAGAATCGTAAACCTCACTTAACTGCGACTGTTCCAACTCCAGAGACTCTAACAAATCTGGTAATACATCACTCCAGTGCATCGACACACTTAATAATTCAATCAACTGCTTCACGGAGTTAATATATCTCTCCAATACCATCTTCCGTTGATAGCAAGCAGTTTTCCAAGTTACCTCCGGGGTGACAGAAGGATTACCATCTCGATCTGAACCAACCCAAGAACCAAAAGAACAGAAATTTGTACTCGGTGGTTCTAACCAAGGAAATGTTTGCGCTAAAGAGTATTTGAAGCGTTTATACAGTTGGGGAATCCCATCAAATAACACTTCTTGGAAATAGTGCAGAGTATAATCAACCTCATCTAACACCGTCGGCTTAAACTGGTGTAGTTCATCTGTCCGCCACCACAGACGAATTTCTTCCGATAATCTTTCCCTTAATTCGGCTGCTTCCCAAGGATAGCCCCCAGCACGATTTTCTACTGTATCCAACTGTTGTAGAAGTTCTACCACCTGTCGCTGCTTATCGCGGATGGTATGACGGACAATTTCTGTGGGGTGGGCTGTGAAAACTAAGCGAATATCCAGTTGAGAAATCAGCCGTTGAATTTGTTGGGGTGGGACATTCAGTTTAAATAATAGGGGAAATAAAGCCGCAAAAGTCCCTTTTTCTTGGGCTTGGGTTTTATCTGTCCAACTTTGGGTTGGCCATTCTGCTGCTAGGGATTTAGTAACAGGTAGGTCGTTTTCTCCTTGGTTGGTCGAATAAATGATATTGGGGGTGTTGTCTTGATCTACCGTTTCTGGGTTGAGATGAGAATAGCGAATTAATTGTTGTTTTTGCTCATATTCCTGTTCTATGATGTTAATTAACTGGAAATACAGGGCAAAAGCACGGGCAGCACGAATGGCTTCATTGATATTCAGTTGTTCAATCAATTCCACCGCAGAGGAGGCTTGATCATTAGTAGCTTGTCCTTCTGGGGAACATAAATTCCGTAACTGTCCCAGTAAATCCACCATTTTCTGCCCGCATTCTTGCCGTAAAACCGATTCCCACAATTGTTCCACTACCTGTAAACGATGACGCAAGAATATTTCTTCGGACATGGGATAAATATTTGCTGCTGGTGATAAAGAATATACAATAGAACTCATAATTTCCGCTCGTCTCAAGATTAAGTATCTAGACAGAATTAATTAGGACTTGCTAAAAAAGTCTTTTGGTTAGGGCTAGGAGTCAGGAGTCAGGAGTCAGGAGTCAGGAGGAAGAATGTAGAAGAAGAGAGGAATGCTCTTAAATCTGGTCAAGTGATAGGTTTTTGGTAGTTTCAACGCTTATTCTTTAGACACAATTCACCTTTTTCACCTTTAAACTCTTGATATATCTCAGTTTTAGCTTTATTAAGCAAGCCCTAATTACACAGGTTGTTTTTTCCGTTGACCGTTACTTAGCTCCACTGGTTACAAAATAAATAATTTACATACAGTGATTCACTTTTCCTTTATTCATGATCTTGAGGAAAGTCCAGGATGGGGAGGCGATCGCCCCGAAATAATTCTTCACTAGCTTCACCCATTGCCTTTAGCAGTTTACCAGCATTCTTTTCGCTGATGATTACCATTAGCAAAGAGGCCGCAGCTATGGGAATCAAATATGGGAGGATAAAAGAGTTTTGGTTGACGGGTGACATAGAAAAAGAGTTGTTGATAGGGGGATAGATAAAATATACTCAAAATCAATTTTAATCAGATATTTAACCTTACAAGAATATCTTTGCCCATTTTACAAGTTCCAAAGGTAACAAAATTCTTAAAAAAAACTGCAAAATGTGCTAAATATATGTTTTTAGTTGACAACTACAGGCAAAAACCCCCAATTCCTACCTCCTGTCAAAGCTAATTACCCATGAAAACAGTATTACTTGATCCTCAGAAATCCTTAGTCCAATGGGTCAGCCAAGCCACAGGAATCAACTCTATTGGGGTGAAAGTCCGGTTGCTGGGAAATGACCTACACATCCTTTGTGAAGCTAAGGAATGCCCTAAACGGTGGCGCATTTTATCTGATTTACTCCAAGCACTACAGAAAACAGACTTGGACGGTTTCATTAATGAGGGACAACCCTCAATATACCAAGTATTGGTCTACGGTCGAAAAAAGGGAGAATACCGTCCCGAATGGTGTCACCGTGTATACTTGAATCAATTAGATCGCCATTTAGAGCAGGTACAGGAAGGACTTTTAACAGATTCATCCCCATCTAATCAACCGGGTGGGGCGTTGATTATTTCTAATGAAACTTTAGCCCGTCAAGGCAATCCTGATGCGATCGCTCGTTATCTCAGTGAAAATTTAAGTAACTTGGGTGTGGCAGTTAAAGTTAAAGTTAACTCTCAATCTACTGATGATCGTCTCTGGATTATTTGTCAATCAAGTTATAACCCTGATGCTTCGTTGTTAGCCGAACCGATAGCTCAAAAGTTGCGGGATCTCAAACTTTCTGGCTACCAAGATGCTGTGATTATCTCCCAAGTAGGTGGTGAAATTGAGCCTGACTGGTTGCTGCGGATAGATTTAACGCCTCCAGAAGTAATGTTGAAAGAATGGGCGCGTTGGGGAGATGTGGAAGCGATCGCTAAATTATTAACTGACATCTTAACCAGAATCAACGTCTGTGTTCAAGCTAATCTCAAAGAATCTACCTTACATATATTCTGCACACCATCCCCGGCCGCTGATTCTGCTGTTATCCCAGATGAAAAAACTTGCTTACAGTTTATTATCCCACAATTAGAAGCGATCGCGCCCCAAGGCATTCTTGCCACTGCCATCTACGGTCAAAAAACAGACATCAAGCAACCAGTTTGGATCAATTGGTCATCTTTGCCCGCTTCCCAGCATCCCGCCTTAGCCATACCTACCTTGACTCTGGCTGCGGAAGGTGATGAACCAGCTTTAATTTTTTTACTGGAACGTCTACTAAATTCTAACATGGATTGGCGATTGAGGACTGGTGGCATCCGGGTCTTGTTACTTCGTAAAGGTGAGTTATTACACATTATGTGTGATAGTCCCCTTTGTCCAACCAGGCAACAAGTAACCAGCAAGGTGACTGAATTTATCCGCCAACTTAACATTTCCGGGATTGTTGGTGTACGGGTGTATGGTCGTCGCGCTGGTGATAAAAAACCGATATGGCATCATGGAGTTGATTTTCGACAACGGAATTTGTTAGTGCTAGAATCGACACCAGAATTTGTGGCCACCAATGCGATCGCTCCCCCAGAAAATAGCGATCCTATTTTGCGTTATGAATTTACAACTCAAATAGTACCAAATTTACTGACAGAAATACCACCAAATTGGCTAGTTACGACGACTAATAAACTCAGAAATTTATTTTTAGAAAGTCAATTATTTACAGAAACCAATCTGTCAATTGAGCAAAATCCTGATGAACCAATATTTTGGGGTAGCATGGTCTGGATTGCTTTAGGATTGCTTTTTATCCTCCAAACTGATTGGATGTTAGGTTATGTTATCACCCAAGGTAAACCCAATTTACCAAAAATTTCTCATTCATCAAACTCAGAGCAGAAACAGCCACAAACGACATTTTTAAACCAGACTGAAAAATCACCATCTTCTTTAATTAAAAACTCTGCTTTTAACGGTTCTGATTTTACCAAAGGCACTTTACCCGCAGCACCACTCCAGGGAAAAGCCACCGCAACTGCTATACTTTTGGCAGCGCGATCGCCCATGCCTACCTTTAATTCTCGTCAGTTAGATGAACAATTGGCATTGTATAAACAACGTTTAGCAATATCAGGCAAACCACCAGATGTATTAATTATTGGTTCTTCTCGCGCTTTGAGAGGTGTTGATCCAGTGGCACTTTCTAAAGCTTTGGCAACCAAAGGATATCCGAAAATAAGCGTATTTAATTTTGGTATCAATGGTGCGACAGCCCAAGTGGTAGACTTTGTGATTCGTCAAGTTCTTGAAGTAGAGGAACTGCCAAAAATTATCCTCTGGGCAGATGGTTCTAGGGCTTTTAATGAAGGCAGAGAAGATATAACTTTTAACGCGATCGCTGCATCCCCAGGCTACAAACAAGCATTGCAAAAAGTCAAGGCCGCCCCAACTACTCCTAAATTAGACACACAAAAACAACAACCAGAAAAACCAAATATTATTAATATCTATGAATCTACAAATGAATGGTTAAATCAGGGTTTAGCCAATTTATCTGTCACCTATCAACACCGTGATCAGATCAAAAATTTATTCCGTAAGCAGCTTAATAGTCTACCATTGAGCGCTCGTCATCAACACACCATACCCAAAACTACCCAAACCAACGATCCCGAAACCGATAATTCTCCCATAGCAGTCGATTTTGACGGGTTTCTCCCCCTATCCATTCGTTTCGATCCCGCCACATACTATCAAAATCACCCCAAAGTCTCAGGAAGTTATGACAACGATTATAAATCTTTCCAACTAACCGGAAAGCAAGATCAAGCCTTCCAATCTGTGCTAGAGTTTACAGAAAGCAAAAATATAGATTTAGTCTTTGTTAACACTCCCCTTACCCAAACCTATCTAGATCCAATCAGGAGGAAATACGAACAAGAATTTCAACAGTATATGTTAAAGTCATCCACCAATACCAACTTAATATATCGAGATCTAAGTGAAATTTGGCTCACATCAAATTACTACTTTTCCGATCCCAGTCACCTCAATCGTTACGGTGCTTATGAAGTATCTAAAAAACTAGCAGTAGATCCCATGATTCCTTGGGGTATCAAATAAGAGGCATTGCATGAGATACATCATAGCCCCATGGTAAACCCATCTTATTTTTAGAATGCTTACAGGACAAAGGTTTCAAACATTGTTTATTTTTGAAAAAGTTAATTTTTAACCGTTTTGAGTATAGTTAGTAAAAACTCTGGAGAACCTAATTTCCTGGTTTTGATCTGGGTACTTAGGGCTTGGTGATAGCGTAGCGTGCAGTTAGGCATATAAAGCTAAAACTG
>NZ_JAYGHC010000012.1:0-2115 GCF_034932285.1 Cronbergia sp. UHCC 0137 | reverse complement strand
GACTCCTAGCCCTAGTCAAAAGACTTTTTTCTCAAACCCTACTTCCTTTTGGTATAGCCTACCGTTAGATTCAACATTTACAAAATGAAGTTTATATCAATTTTTTACGGATTTTTCTTGCTGAGTGTCTTAGGCATTTATTGGTCAGTAACCGAACAAAAATTAAAATTATGGACACTATTAATCGCTAGTGTTGTATTCTATGCTTCTTGGAATATTCAATATTTACCATTAATACTATTGCTTACCTTTATTAACTTTCGTCTAGGTCTAGAAATTGGCAAAAATACCTCACCAGGAAAACATACCCAAGACTGGCGTATTTCTAATGAAGAATGGCAAATTGCCCAAGCAGATTGGAATCTTCGACGGCTGAAAATTTTATGGATAGGGATATTTTTTAATGTTACCATTTTACTAACCTTTAAATATTTATCTATTGCCTTAAAATTTATTTTTAATTTATCCGCAAATTCCCCAGAAACATCTTTTAAATTAATCGCTCCTTTAGGAATATCTTTTTTTATATTCGAGTGTATCGCCTATTTAATAGATATCTATCGTGGCGCACCTGCCACAAATCAGTTCTTAAAATTTGCCACCTATAAATTATTATTTACTAAATTTATCTCTGGACCAATTACTCGTTACCACAACCTAGAAACTCAATTTAACCACCTGCAATTTCCCAATATTCATAGAATCTCAGAAGGCTTATGGTTAATTGCTAGAGGTGCAGTTAAAAAAGGAATCTTAGCAGACAACTTAGGTATCTTTGTTGATTTATGTTTTGGTAACTTGCAAAGAGCCGGCAGTTCTGATATTTGGTTAGCTACATTTGCTTATGGACTACAACTATATTTAGATTTTAACGGTTATGTAGATATTGCCCGTGGTAGTGCTTTACTTTTTGGTTTAACATTACCCGAAAACTTCGATTTTCCTTACTTCAGCATTAGTATTGCCGATTTTTGGCGACGCTGGCATATAACTTTAGGCGATTGGTTGCGTAATTATCTTTACTTTCCTTTAGGTGGTTCTCGTCAAGGCTTAATTCGTACCTGTGTAAACCTCATCACTGTCATGTTAGTTGCTGGTATTTGGCACGGTTCGTCCTGGGGTTTCGTTGTTTGGGGAGCATTGCATGGTATAGCTTTAGCAGTTCATCGCTTAGTTGATGCCGCCAGCGATCGCTATTCTACCCTAGCAAAACTTTGGCAAAACCCCCTGGGAGTAATTTTCGCCTGGCTATTAACCCAAATCATGGTATTCACATCTTGGATTTGGTTTCGTCTCCCCAACCTCCAAGACTCCACCTTAGCAATTCAACACCTATGGGGACACACTGCTGATGCCCAATTTGCCCAAAAAGTCTATGTAGAAGCCCTCAACATCACCCAATACCAACTTACTTGGTTATTAATTGCTCTAGCCGTCCTCATGAGCATAGTTTATACCTTAAAGCAAGGACTAAAACTAGAATTAAGCTGGCCAATCAAACTCGTATTCGTCCCATTTTGCTTTTATGCCGTTTGGTTACTAGCCCCCGAAGGCAGCTTACCCTACATTTACTTCGATTTTTAACCTTTCTAGGAGTTACCCATGGATTTTATCTCTTGTAGGGTGCGTCAGACCCGATAATTTGGCACAAAACAGATTTTTCCTATCTGACGCACCGCACTAATATGGGATTCCAAAAGCCTGAAAATAGGCAATTTCGTTCATACATATCATCTGCATTTTGTACAGTGCGTAAGTCCTAGTATATTTTGTAGGGTGCGTCAGACAGAATAATTTAGGATAAAATCGCTAATTTTAAGCTTCTGACGCACCTTATTTGATCTAACTAGCAGCTTACGTTATCTACCGCACCGCACCAATAAGCGATTTCCTTGATACATATCATCTACATTTTGTACAGTGTGTAAGTCCTACTTTCTTTATACCTCTGAGTTAGATATAAATATTTTTTATGTAAAAGACAAAATACATAAGAAAATAAATATTAGAAAAAATATAAATTCATGTTAAGTTTATTAGTAAGGACGGACACAAATTCGTTCTCATAAAATGTTTCCAAAATTACCGCCCAAAATTACCGCAATTATAAACAAA
>NZ_JAYGHC010000011.1:128078-128753 GCF_034932285.1 Cronbergia sp. UHCC 0137 | reverse complement strand
GGTTATTTGTCTGACGCACCCTACAGATATTATTTGCGTTCTAAAATTAAGAATCTGATCCACCGTACCCAGTTTATAAATTTATTCGTGTCCAATATTTTCAGGAATGTTAATAGATTCATTTGTACCCCAATCTTGAGGATAAATTCCTTGATTAACAAAACGATGAAAACTGGAAAATTTCCAATTTTGGGGTGATTGACATAAACCATGTTTCACGGGATTATAATGAATGTAATCACAATGATTACTAAAATCTTTTTCATCTTTGATTAAATGCTCCCAATAGCGTCTTTGCCATAAATTCTTTTCTTGACGTTTTTTACGAGATACGCTATTTATTGCCGGAAGTTGTAATTTATTACCACAACTACGAGTAATAAAACTTTTTAAATAACGCCAACGACCCGGATAGTTAACATCACCATCAGGAAGAGTCCAAATGCAATGAAAATGATCGGGTAAAAGTATAATTGCATCAATAGAAAATGGATATAATTGTTGTACCCTTTGTAAACCTTTGCGTAAGGTTTCTCTACCAATATCAGTACATAACCAAGGTACTCTTTTATAGGTTACTTGGGTAAAAAAATAAGTCGCTCCTGGTACGATTATTCTGCGATAGTTAGACATATTAAAGAACTTACAAATAAAAAAACATTCAACGGACTTAGG
>NZ_JAYGHC010000011.1:50049-127895 GCF_034932285.1 Cronbergia sp. UHCC 0137 | reverse complement strand
TCTCTAAAGAAAATATAAATGGAATTATTATCTGGGTTTAGGTGCGTCAGATTTTCAATTAATCATTTTATTGTTAGGTTATTTGTCTGACGCACCCTACAGGTTTTATTTGGGTTTAGGTCTAACTTCCAACTTTTTTCATCAACTCCTTAACTTGAGCAGCGACAAGTGGGTGTGGATCTTTTTGTAAATGGGGGATAATATCTCGCAAAACACTTTGAGAAACTACACTTAAATAGGAAATGGCTGCTTCCCTGACAAAGCCTGTAGGATGACGTAAAGTTACGACAATTTCGGCTGTGGTGAGTCGAATATGGGCAACTTGAGCAAAATGAAAACAGCAAGCTAAACTCCAGTCTGAGAGAAAATGACCGAGAAGAATTAATCTAGAAAGTCGTTGACGCAGACTATCATAAACATCGGTAGCTGATATCTTCTCTTGCTCTACAATTCCCGATTCTATCAAATATTTAAGTTTTTCTGCGGCTGAACGACGATCTAAAATATTTAGCAATAAAGACTTACAAGACAAATTGATTGTGTGATCTAAAATTTCTAACCCTCTGGCTAAATTAACCACTGACTCAGATCGTAAATTAAAAGCTGCTGCTTGCATCTTTTCAGGTGGATAAAGTAATTTTAGTAGAAGTAATAACCGTTCTTTAATATCCATTTCTAATTCTAGGAGTGAGTTTTGTAACAACTCAGCTATCACCATAAAATTTTCGATGTCGTGATCATTTCCTAGCGATAGTAGTGTTTGAAACTCTAAATAGGCAGAATATATTTCTCCTAAAAACCCTAATTCTTGTTCAATTATCGCTTCTACTCTACTTTCATGAAATCGATCCGCTAAACTGCCCATTTCTTCTTGTTGGTCAATCTTCAATAAGCTGCGGAGAATATAATCTCTGGCGCTACCCCAAGATATTTCTAGGTTGAACCATAAACTCTCTCTGGCTTCTAAAGTACCTATTTGAGCAATGGTGCGCCAAGCGTACATTTTCACCACATCTGGTTTGTAGATATTTGTAGCTAGTTGTAAGAGTAATTGTAATCCTTCGTTTTCTAGTCGGACTAAGGCACGCATAGCTATTGAACGGGTGGATTTATAGTACAATGCTGCCAATAATGCTGAATAATACTCTTCTAAACGAGTATCGGCGATCATTTCTAAGACAGCATGACGGACACGCAAAGATTCATCCTGTAATAAGTTGGGAATATGGACTCGTAAGGCTTGTAAATAAACTGCTTCTCTCAAGGCTTTAACGGCGTTAATTCTTTCTTGCTCTTGTTTATGAGTGAGCATTTGACGCATAGCTTTAGTTGCGGCTACTCTTTGGATGGGGGAGCCTTGGCGTAGGAGTAAAGCGGCTGCGGTGGCGCGAATTAGTGAGTGGTGTTGAGGAAGGAGATATTGTTCTAATAGGTTTAAATTAGGATTGGATTCAGCCAGCCAGACGTAACGCATGGCTAGAGCAAATACTTCTGGGTTAACTGTTTCTTGTGGCTGTTCTAATATTTGTCGTACTTGGGGTACATAAAGGGGATTTGCACCACCGAGAAGCATGACTTCTAAACTTTGACATTGCAAATCTGGGGTTAATTTGAGCAGGAGAGGGGCTAAAATTTGTCCAGCACCGGGGAGATCGATTTGGGCTAAAAGTTCTAAACAAGAGCGTTTATCGGCGGTACTACCCTTTTCTACGAGCGCTTTGACTACTCCTTGTTGAAAGACTCGTAAACCCACATTAGTTGTACTCAGTTCTCCTCTGTCGGCACTCAATACTAATAGGTCAACATAGCGCGATCGCAATTCCCAAACTACTTTCAAACAGGCCACAGCCACAATCACTGTTTCACCCATCAATACCCACTTTTGGTATGGTTGGGGTACTAGATTCTCGGAAAACATCAGGGTGAAGAAAATCGCTAGTCCTGTCAACCCGGAGGCGATCGCTTCTGCTGTCCCACCTGATAAGGTCTGCATTCGACTCCGTAGCCGTTCTGGAATCGGTTGGTAGAGTATGGGACCACTACTAATAACAATGGTGTAACGTAGCAGTTCATCGCAGAATTTCAGCCCTATCAGTCCATAAAAAAAGCCATCGGCTTGGATAGCGGGAAATAGATTTAAACTAGCGATCGCTCCTGGTAAAACAAAACCCACCATAATCGGCAAAATCGCTGCTGTAAAAAACACCCCAACTCGTTCAATTAATCGGCTAGAAAAAAACCATTGGGCTACCAATTCACACAATCCCAAAATCCCGCCAAATAAACCTAAAAAAGTCGCAAGTTGCTGACTATCCAACTTAGAATTAAGCTCTTGTAAATACTGAAAATCTACAAATAATCCTATGGCCTGCAACAGTGCCACAAAAGCAAACAACTGCCAAGCATAGCGTTTCAAGGGAGTTTGTAACCGTCGATGGCGTGCTGCTTGTTCTTCAGGAATTTGTCTTTGTGGAGTATCAGGAAAGGCTTTGCGATATTTATAAGTTAAATAAAATAAAATTCCTGATCCAAAAATAATTACAATACAAGCAATTACAATCACCCAATTGAGTTGGGCAAATTTCACCAACCAAGGCAAACTAAAACCACTAATTACATCTGCTACTAAAAGACCACTACTCACCAATGGATAAGTTCGTTTAATCTCCCGAATATTAAATATTTGGTTAGCAACAATAGATGTATTTAGATCATTAACTACATAACAGGCATCTACCCACAATCTGAGCAAAAATACAGTAATTAATGTCAGGTAAGAAATATTAATTCCCCAACGCAATAACACTAATAAAAACAAGGGTGCCACCATGCAAGGAGTAATGGCGACAATTACCGATCGCAAGGGGAAAAACTTTTGCAACCAAGAATACAATACAACCAGTCCAGTTCCTGTGGCAGCACTGGCAATATAAATCCAAGGTAGTTTATCAGATCCATATTCACCCAGAAACAGGGCTACTGTACTGTCCTCTGCCCACCGTAATCCCACACAAACAATTGTGTAAAATACAAACATGAGCCAAGTGCGATCGAGTTCTTCTGGACGAAGATTAACCCACTCAAGTATTTGCGATAGAAAGCCTCTACCTCCATTGGCAGTAAACCAGTGATTTTTCAGTTCCATGTAATTTTAGTTTTTGGGTTTAGCATAGCCCAACCAGTCAATAATAAGACAGGGAGTAGGCAGAAATAATTTATTTCCAGGACTTATTAAATATTACATATATAGCAAAAGTCCTGAACAACTGAGTATTATTTTTCTTACTCAAGTGTCAGGACGATGATTTTTAGATAAATTTACACAAGTTTATTAGTTTTAAGTGCGGTGAAGGGTAAAACAGAGACAAAATCATCTAATTTACCCACATCTCACATTTTGATCATTCTGGGTTATTTTTTAGGGGAGATCAACATCATCATGTTCCGTCCCTCCTTTTTTGGCGCTTGTTGAACTTCACCTAACTCATCTAGATCAGCAGCCATCCGTTTGAGCAGTTCTTCGGCCAAGTCACTGTGTTGGATTTCACGACCCCGGAACATGACAGTGGCTTTGACCTTATCACCATCTTTCAGAAAGCGTTCGGCTTGCTTGACGCGCACATTATAGTCGTGTTCTTCAATTTTATAGCGCATCTTCACTTCCTTTACGTCAGCCGTATGCTGCTTCTTCCGGGCTTCCCGCGCTTTCTTCTCCTGCTCAAACTTATATTTCCCATAGTCCATGATTCTACAGACCGGCGGATCAGCCTTGTCACTGAGTAGCACTAGGTCTAAGTCTTTTTCTTCAGCTAGTTGTAGTGCTTCCTGTGGCGGCATAATCCCCAGTTGGGCACCGTCAGTGTCAATGACCCGAATTTTCGGGAAGCGAATCCGTTCATTAATTTGGGGCAGATCGCGAGTTCTTTTTTTCTCAATCACAGGCATTATGATTTGTGGGATCTCTTGAAGTTAAATAGTTGGCTTGGTCTTGATTGGTTTGGTTTTGGTTCAGATGCCAAAAAAGGCAAAATTACTCAGGTAACTTAGAATTACAAAACGAATCTATATCTCTAGGGTAGCTAATCCATAGAGTAGTTGGTTGGTTTGTTGTATTTGTAATTCTACCCACTTTGATATATTTTCCCTAGAATAGTTAATGTAAATTACACAACTAGCAATTAAATTAAGTTTTATTACTATTTTTGGGAATATACCTTGACAAATTAATTATATCATGTATGCCAAAGTTGGTGTAAATATTTATCGCTGATTGTGAGCCAGAAACTCTCAAGCAAATATTTTTTCTAATAATTGAGATAATATATCAATAATTTTACGGTACTATCTTAAACAGTTCCGTTAAATTTCCCTGTGGCCTTAGTTAATCTTGAAGACAATTATCATAAATATTCTCAATTATTGTAATCAAGTAAGAATAAGACTGATGACAAAAGCAACTACAGCATTATCTAGAGGGTGGAAAGAGCCAAAACTATCACCTTTACTGGGTTTAGTTTTAGGACTAATGATCCTAACGATATGCTTGATATACAGTGTGACATTAGGTGCGCTAGAAGTACCTTTAGGCAAGATTTTGGCATCCTTTGTGGCCTTTGACGGTTCTTATGAACATTTAGTGATTCAAACTGTCAGATTACCGCGATCGCTAATTGCTATCTTTGTCGGTGCAGCCCTGGCTGTCTCTGGTGGATTGATGCAAGGTTTGACACGTAACCCCCTAGCCGAACCAGGCATTTTGGGCATTGGGTCAGGGGCTGCCCTGGCTGTGGTTGTAGCGACGTTTCTATTTGGTGCTTCTTCTCTGGGTATTTACACTTTAGTGGCCTTTCTCGGTGCAGCAGTATCAGCAGTGTTAGTTTACGTTCTCGGTTCTTTGGGGTCTGGAGGTGCTACCCCACTCAATCTAACTGTAGCCGGGGCAGCCTTAACAGCACTAATTTCTTCCTTGACTACAGCTATCTTAATTATCAGTCAACGCACACTAGAAGAAATCAGATTTTGGTTAGCTGGTTCATTGGCTGGTCGGGATGTCAATTTATTTTTACAAGTATTACCCTTTATCACCATTGGATTAATAGTAGCCTTTGCTCTGGGTAGACAAATTACTACCATGAGTTTAGGAGAAGATGTGGCCAAAGGTTTAGGTCAACAAACCGCTTGGATCAAAATAGTCACGGCTATCAGCGTAGTTTTATTAGCGGGAAGTTCGGTAGCCATAGCCGGACCCATAGGCTTTATTGGTTTAGTCGTTCCCCACAGCGTGAAATTTTTCATTAAAACTGATTATGGGTGGATATTACCTTATTCAGCAGTTTTTGGAGCAATTTTGTTATTAGTTGCCGATATTACCGCCCGTGTGCTACTCAAACCCCAGGAATTACCCGTAGGTGTGATGACAGCACTGGTGGGCGCTCCTTTTTTTGTGTACTTGGCTAAGTCAAAGGTAAAAAAATGAAGGTTGCTGAGGCTATATCTTTCCGTCTAGACCGCCGTGTACCAGTCATAGTGATATGTTTGGGATTAATCATTATGGTAGCGATGGTGGTAAATGTGGGACGAGGTGAATATCCGATCGCATTTATGGATATCATCAAAACTATTTTAGGTTTAGATACAGGAAACCCAGACCATCCCTTTGTAATTAAACATTTGCGACTACCGCGCACCATTGTCGCTTTTATGGTGGGTGTGGCATTTGGCATTTCTGGGACTATCTTCCAAGGGTTAACACGCAATCCTCTAGCTGACCCTGGGATTATTGGCATTAATGCCGGGGCAAGTTTGGCCGCAGTTACAGTGATTGTGTTGTTCCCTTCACTACCAATTTATGGGTTGCCTTTGTCAGCCTTTGCTGGGGCTTTGATGATGGCAATATTAATTTATGCTCTGGCTTGGAATCGAGGTAGTTCGCCAATTTTGTTGATTTTAATGGGTGTGGGTTTATCGGCGATCGCTGGTGCGTTTACCAGCTTGTTGATTACCTTTGGGGAAATTTACAACGTTAGTGATGCCTTAGTTTGGTTAGCTGGAAGTGTCTACGGACGCACCTGGGAGCAGGTATTTTCCCTATTGCCTTGGTTCGTCGTTTTGGTGCCAATTGCCCTGTTTTTAGCCAGAGATTTGAATGCCCTGAATTTGGGAGATGATGTGGCAAAAGGTTTAGGTAGTGCAGTGGAAAGGCAACGTGGCTTACTGGTACTGGTGGGTGTGGCCTTAGCTGGTGCAGGAGTAGCGACAGCCGGGACGATTGGCTTCGTCGGTTTAATTGCCCCCCATTTAGGACGACAGTTAGTAGGTGGAACTCATGAAGGTTTGATACCTACCTCTGCACTATTGGGAGGAATAATTGTCGTGTTGGCAGACTTGTTAGGGCGATCGCTGTTTGCACCAATTGAACTTCCCTGTGGAGTGGTGACAGCAGCAATTGGCGCTCCTTATTTTCTTTTTTTATTAATTCGTAACCGCAAAAAATGAAAGGATTATCAACCAAAAGTTTATCTTTAGCATATGATGGTACACCCATTATTCGGGATTTGAATTTGGCTATCCCCACTAGAGAAATTACAGCTTTAGTTGGTGCTAATGGTTGTGGTAAATCAACTTTATTAAGAGGTTTAGCGAGATTACTCAAACCCCGTGGTGGTACAGTTTATCTAGATAGCACTTCTATTTTGAAGCTTTCCACCAAAGAAGTAGCCCAGCAGTTGGGTATTTTACCCCAAGGGCCAGTAGCACCAGAAGGTTTAACAGTCCGAGATTTGGTGGCACAAGGACGTTATCCTTATCAAAATTGGTTGCAGCAGTGGTCAGCAAAGGATGAAGAGATTGTAGAACAAGCACTTTTGACTACAGATTTGCTGGAAATGGCAGAGCGATCGCTCGATACTTTATCTGGTGGACAAAGACAACGAGCTTGGATTGCTATGGCTTTGGCACAGGATACAGATATTTTACTTTTAGATGAGCCAACAACTTTTTTAGATTTAGCCCATCAGGTTGAAGTCTTGGATTTGTTATATGAATTGAATCAAAATCAGGGACGGACAATTGTTATGGTCTTGCATGACCTTAATCAAGCTTGTCGTTATGCTGATTATTTAGTTGCTGTCAAAGAAGGAAGGATTTTTACGGCTGGAGAACCTCAAGAGGTAATGACTGAAGAGATGGTACAAGAGGTTTTTGGTTTAGAGTGTCGTGTTGTTTCTGACCCAGTTGTAGGAACACCAATGTGTTTGCCAATAGGACGGAAGGGCAAAGGTAGAAATTAATTTTGTTGATGATCAGAGTTGTAAATTGCTTAGTTGGAAAAATAGCGATCGCTAATTTTGGTCATAATTAGAATAAAACGTTTTAATATACACACTTGGAGGTTCGGTTATCCGTATATTAGCACACGTGATGTTTGACTGCTAATATAGTCAGTATGTTGTGTAGTCAAAAAGTACGGCACAATGGCTATAAATTATTTATTGAGTAACAAGCAATAGCCAATTTTAGTATGTACGATCAGGAATCAATAGAAAATCTATTTGGTAAAGATGTCCTTGAGTATTTAAAAAACAAAAATAGAGGTGGTGCTAATAACCAAAAAGGCAACACTTACGAAAATGTTTTTACAGTTTATCAGATTGCACTTCAAGCAAAGAAAGTCTTAGAGACTCATCAAAAAATATTAGTTGCCAGCCAAATAGTAGCATTTGTAGACGATCTAATTTTAGATCACACAGAAGAAAATTTTCGACAACATCATCAACTAAAAAACTCTCAGACTGAATCCTGGGGAACTGGATATAAATCTATCGCAGATGATTTTGAGAAGCAACATACAATAAATCAAGAGCTTGGAATTAAGTCGGAAATTAAGCTTGTATTATCTTCACCTGAATTATGTGCTAAACTAAGTTCTAGTATTCCCGATTATATTCAGCCATTCACTCAGGTCTGCCACTTTCACTATGAAACTTCTCTAAGGCTTCTGCTTTTAAAAGAGTCAGGTTTAGCAGAAGCAATTAAGTATCTTTGTAATACCGAAAATCCTTCAACAGACAAAATTGAGTATGTTCTAATGGCCTTACTTGGAGCTTGGGAGGGATGTGATAAGTCTAATATTTCTATTCTAGAAATTCTTCAGCAAGTTAAAAATGTTTCTCCCTCATATATTCGTTGTTTTACCGATAACGCCCAGATTGATCTTCAAGTGGAGCTTATTTTAGCAGGAATTGAAGGACTCAAGTATATAAATAGCAGAGGTTTTTTGGTTCTAGAATATGAAGAGTTGGATTATCGAGAATTAGAATATGATTGCACTACTGAGGCATTTAAGCGTTTTCAGCAAAGAGTCATAAGTACCAATCCACAGACTTTTGATGAATTGGTTCAACTTTGCTAGAAAACAAGCAGTGTACTTTTATACCATTAGAATAAAACTCTTTTATTTACAAAACTTAATATTGTGTTATTGTCACGCTAAAGGTTTACAATGGTAAGTTGTGTCAGATTTAAGTAACTAGACTTCTTAATCACCAAACCATCACTAAAACAAGGTATCTTGGGATATATGGCAAGAGTTTATACTACCCATGCTAATGAAAAAATCAAGATATTGCTTCAGAAGTTAGTAGATGCAATAGAGCCAGTCTGCTATGGAAGCTTGATGGAAAATTTGGGTCAGGAATTAGGTAAAACGATTCTGTCTCAGGTTCATGGTGATTGTGCCAAGCTGTATGTTGCTGGGACAGTTGAAGACGCTGATTATTTGACTAAAGGTATTATTAACAGCTTAGAGAAGAAAATCTCTAGTATAAATTTTGCCTGTTTTTGGAATCATCGGGTTTCACCTTTTGGGATCGAAGATTTAAGTGCTGCACCAATTCTCAGAAAATACTTTGAGCCAGTTGATGAAAGTGTTGATTATTTGATTGTTGCCGAATCGCTAATGAGTGATGAGTGTGTTGTCAAAACCAATCTAAGTTATTTGATAGAGACAATCAAACCCAAACATATTTTTATTGTTGCATCAGTTATATTTAAGGGAGTAGAAACAAAACTTCGAGAAGAGTTTGAAGAAGAAATTCACAATAAATTTCAGTTTGTCTACTTTGCTGAGGACGATGTAAAAGACGAGCAGGGAAATGTATTTCCTGGTATTGGCGGTGTTGCATATCAACGCCTTGGTTTTGTAGATCAAAATGATAAAAATAAGTTCACTCCTGAAATTGTTAAGGTTAGACGCGCTCAGTATATAGCTGCAAAAAAAGCTCTTAATGAAGCTGTTGAAGAGATAACTAAAAAACTTTATGTGAGACTAAAAGATAAAGGCTTGCCGCGTAGATATGTTGATACTGTAGCAATGCCTGATGGTTATATGCCAGACTTTATAGATACACCAAGGAAATTAATTAACTTAGCAAGTAGCCTTGCTAGAAAACTGCGTCTAAATATTCAAAGTATTTTGCAGCCTGAAGCACAAATTGAGTTTTTATCAATACCTCAAGAATTCAAACTTAATAAACTTACTCAACGAAGTCAAGTTGCTGTTGCTGCACATCTTTACTCAACAGTTGCAGAAATAGTAAGTTTATCTGTTAAAAATCCTTACCAACCAATGCCATTAAACCCTCTGGAAATAAGGAATGGGATATTAGAAAATGCTCTGAAAATTGACTTAGATAGTTTGATAAGTTACTGTTGGCAATATCAATTACCCGTGGTTCATTTTGATAAATTTCCCAATAAAGTCCGTAAGCCAGATGGAGTTGCTACAATTATTCATAACCGTCCAGTAATTGTAGTTGGTTCAACTAGAAAAAATGCAGCTTCACTTTTATTTATTATTGCTCACGAACTTGGTCATATTTTGCTGGGTCATGTTCAAGATGGAGGAATGTTACTGGATGAGAATTTAACAACACAAGACCGTGATGATGAAGAAAAAGCAGCAAATAACTTTGCCGTAGAGCTTTTATTTGGGAAACCAGAACCATATTCTTGGGAAAGATTAGAATTTCGTCAACTAAAGCAAAAAGCAACTGAACTTAGCAGAAAAGATCGCGTTGATGTTGGTGCTATTTTGCTTAATTATGCTTGGTATACAAAAGATTGGAAAACCGCACAATCAATTTTAAAAATTCTAAAGCTAAACGTTGACGCTTCTGCACGAATCAATGTCTATCTCAAGCAATATTTAGATATGCAAAATTTGGATAAGGATAGCCTAGATTACCTGTATCGTTCGGAAGTTTTAGCTGCTTAAATTTAAATAGAGTTTGCTGAATAAACCAAAAACCTAGATAGGGTTTGCTGAAAAAGTCATTTGGTTAGGGCTAGGAGTCAGAAGTCAGGAGTCAGGAGTCAGGAGGAAGAATTAGAAGGAGATCAGAATATTCTCAAATCTGGGTAAATGAACGGTTTTTGATGATTGCATCGCTTATTTCTTGCACCTTCTCCTACTTTTTTCAGCCTGAAACTGTTGATATATCTAGGGCTTGCTGAATAAACCCAAAAGCCTGATAAATCAAAGGCTTGAAGCTAAAAAAAAGACGGTAGGCGCAAGGTTATCGCGTCTTGTGTCTGAAAAACCTTGCACTTTTGTCGATAGCCAGGGATGAAAAAATGTTTTAAACTATTCTCCTGACTCCTGACTCCTGACTCCTAGCCCTAACGAAAGGACTTTTTCCGCAAACCCTATATATCATCTGTATTTTGTACAGTGCGTAAGTCCTAGAATATATGGTTAAACTAACAAATATAGCGGTTATCGGTTGGATGCAATACAATTGAGGGCGGGGAGACCCCAGCCCTACAGACTCGACGATCGCGTTAGAAAAATCAAGAGTTTGAAGTTACCCTAACCCGTGACTTCATTTTCCACTGTAATAAAAGGCAATTTCTTTTTCTTTGAGGGGTGCAAAACCAGCATCGACTAGCTTTTGATCAAGTTCTGCTTGGGGGATATGCTTGGCACCAATGCGGACAATGCGCGATCGCATGGTGTTAGATACTCCACTACGCTGTCTATTGCCCTCTAAACCCATGACATGACTATAAAGTTCTAACTTCGCTGGTGGAATGGGTGAACCGTCAAAGTCAATCCCCTGAGCGATCGCTATATCAATAGCATCAGCACCTGTAGTAGTTTGATTCTCTAAATTAGTTTCAGTAGTCATCGCAGTTTTTTCTCAAGGTTATAAGTAGATTTTACCAGCCTTGTTACCACTGGAAACATTGCTGAACACCGGACTTCATCTCCTTGCAATGTTTTTGTAAGGTTTGTGAGTTCACACTTGTCATTTTTCTAAATTTTGGTTTAATCTCTAACCAATGGCAGTCGTCATCACTCTGGAAATCAGACAAGGCACTGGCTTCGGTATAGCAATTAGGTGATGCTATGTCTAATCCCCAAACTCCCCAAAATAAAGACCGTAGTCTCGAACAAGCTCTAACCAACAAAATTATCGACGATTACTTCGAGGATTCTGAAAGTTGGCTCAGAGCAATTTTACGGATGTGTATTTTCTCTTTGGCTTACATAGATGGAGAATCGGTTTTTATTGTCGAATGTCCCAATCAAGCCGTAGCCAAGCGTCTGAGTCGCAAAACCTATCCGTTTAGAGGCATGATCTACTTTTTAACTGATAATTTTGAAGGTAGCGATCGCACTTTATTTTGTTATCATGACGATAATAAAGGGACTTGGCGCTGTTTTGATACCAAAACCCACTCCTGGAAATCTCTGAAAAATCTCCAATCATCTATCATGCCAAAAGATTATCCGTAAGCTGTCAAAAAAACAATTGGGTGCATTTTATCAGCAATTAAAAAGTGCAAATTCAAGTTCGCATCTCTTGATGATCAAATGTAATTAGGGTTGAGGATTACTTCAGAGTATTCAGATCCCCCGCTTCTTCAAGAAGTCGGGGATCTTGTTTTTTCTTTACCCTTTCCCCTGAGATAACCCTTTTAAAAAGTAACAAAAGTTTATAAAGATATGCTCTAACCAAAGAATGGCTAAATCTATCCATGCTAAAATTTCTTCTAAAGGATGCTTTTCATATCCTAAAAATGTTACTTTAGCTTCTATCCAGTCTGGTTTTGTTTCAGTCTGCTCAGTTGAATAAAACTGCTTTTGTCCATTTGGTGAATCACTAAATAAATCATCCCAATTCAACCAAATATCTGTCTGTAAATCTATTATTTCCTCGTTTTTAGACAATATCTTGGTAAAATGATAACCTTGTCCCTTGAGGTTTTCTTGATTTCTTTGTGATGCAAATCTTCTGGAATTTCTGCCCCCAAAAAAATAATTTATTGCGGCTTCAATTAATGCTAAAATATCTACAGGTTGGTTATCTATCTCATTAACTCGATTTTCTAATTCTCCTTGACCATAAACAAATATATTTAACTGAATTTTGGCAGTTTGTATAATTTCCTGACTGCGCTGTTTTACAGGAACTAAAGTCTTGGCTTCTAACTTAGCGAGAATATTATCTACTAACCCCAACCATTTAATCGGATTCAGCAAAAATTGATTCTCGGTTGTAATATTTTGAGGACTTTGATTGGTGAGTTTTTCTAAAATCTGATTAATTTCTGGTGTTAATTGGAAATCATGCCAGTATTCTGCTATTTGATCATTGATTTTAGTAGTTAATGTAGTCTGTTGTTTGTGCGTTAAAACATCTAAAATGCGATTATTGGTAGTGACAAGGACGAGATTACGAGTTACTAACTGGTTGGCAATTCCCTCTACTTTTGGTATATGATATTGAAGCGTATTTTCTGGCTGTAAACTTTGATTTTGACGAGAAGATGATTTCCACCAACCTAAATTTGTAACGGTTTTCCGCAACGAATCTAAAGGATGGACAATTGGCAAATTTTCTTCAGCATCAACCCTTCCAGATGGTAAATTTTTAACTACCTCTAGAATGTGTTCAATTGCTGCGTCAGATTTTAGTGGTGATTCTGTTTCTTTACTTTCTAAAACTTTGCTAGAAAGTTCATCTGGCTGTAATAATAAATATAGTGGATAAAGTAGAGCCTGTAAACTCCATTGGGTTGCAACTTGTAAATTATGGAAAGTATTTTCCCACGTTTGTGTCAACCTGCGAGATTGCTGGTAGACAAAATTAAATAGTTTACTTTGATAACGACTGGAAGAACCAAAAGACATGATGATGATTTGTTAGTTTAGCTTTTGTTTGGTCGTGTTGGTTTTGAGACTAACGCAAAATTTCTATCTTAGCGAAAATATGACACCTATTTTATCTAATTCTCAGTCTATTTCGGGACTAATTGAGCAGTTACGCTCATGTTGTCAAGTTAATATTCAGTCTACTTGGTTATATCAAGAATCTGACACTAATTTGTCTTGTTTGCAACCTGTAACCCTAAACGAAAAGGAACATATTGCTTGGACTGGGGGAAAACAGGTTTTATGGTTAACCCAAAAGTTGGTTATTCCCCAAAGTTTACAGGGTTATCCTTTAACCGGCTTAACTTTAAGATTGTCGTTGGTTTGGTGGGCTGAAATAGCAGAGATTTATGTAAATGGTGAGTTGGTGTTAGAGGGTGATTTATTTGATTGTTCACCAAGGGTTTTACTGAGTTCGGGGGTGACTCCTGGGGAAGAATTTTTGCTGGCTTTGCGGTTGGTGAGTCCTAGTCATTGTGATGGGGCGTTGGTGCGATCGCTCTTACTTTACGAATCCCTAAATTATCATACACCAGATCCGGGTTTTGTAGCGGATGAGTTAGCGATCACTCAAGTTTTTTTACAAAAGTCCGCACCAGGAAAGTTAGTTGAGTTGGACAGGGAAATCATCAACCAAAACCACGATGATTGGGAAAATTTACTTTTATTTTTACGCCAAAAACTGATAGAATATGATTTACCAAATCTAAAATCTAAAATTTATTTGTTGGGTCACGCCCATTTAGATTTAGCATGGTTATGGCGGGTAAGTGAAACCTGGAATGCAGCCCAGCGCACCTTTGAGTCGGTTTTAAATTTACAAACAGATTTTCCTGAATTGATTTTTTGTCATTCGACTCCGGCGTTGTATGCTTGGATTGAAGAACATCGACCAGATTTATTTGCTCAAATTCAAGAACGGGTAACTGCTGGAAGTTGGGAAATTATCGGTGGTTTGTGGGTAGAACCAGAACTGAATTTAATTTCTGGGGAGTCTATTGTTCGTCAACTATTATATGGACAACGTTATTTTCAAGAGAAGTTTGGTCAAATTTCCCCTGTAGTTTGGGTTCCAGATACCTTTGGTTTTTGTGCTACTTTACCGCAATTTTTCGTCAATGGGGGAATTGAGTATTTTGTCACCCAAAAACTCCGGTGGAATGATACTACTAAATTTGATTATGGGGCTTTTTGGTGGCGATCGCCAGATGGTAGTCAAATATTTAGTTTTATGTCTGCACCTATCGGCGAAAGCATCGAACCTGTTAAAATGGTAAAGTATGCCTGTGAATGGCAAACCCAAACAGGTTTAAATGAATCTCTTTGGCTTCCCGGTGTGGGTGATCATGGTGGTGGACCAACTCGTGATATGTTGGAAGTAGCCAGACGTTGGCAAAATTCCCCGATTTTACCGGAATTAGAATTTACCACAGCCGCAAAATATCTCCAAAAGATAAAATCCCAAAGTCAAAATTTCCCAATTTGGGAAGACGAACTTTATTTAGAATTTCATCGTGGTTGCTATACTAGCCATGCAGATCAAAAATTGTGGAATCGACGTTGTGAAAATTTGTTATATCAAGCAGAGTTATTTGCGACTTTAGCAACTGTTAGCTGTGGGGTGACATATCCAAAAGCGGAAATTGAAACAGCTTGGAAAACATTGTTATTTCAGCAGTTTCACGATATTTTACCCGGTTCTTCGATTACTGAAGTTTACGAAGATGCTTTACCGGAATGGGAACAAGTGCAAGAAGTCGGAACGAAGATATTAGAAACAGCTTTGAAAAATATAGCTTCCCAAATCAACTTACCATCACCGCCTCACAATAATAGCATACCTGTAATAGTTTTTAACTCTCTCAATTGGCAGCGATCGCAAGTCGTGACTATCGCTTTACCTCCAACCGAGAACCAAACATGGCAAGTTCATGATACCACAGGCAAGCGAGTTCCAACTCAACAAACTCAACCATCAAACCTATTATTTATTGCCACAGTTCCTTCCGTAGGATATAATTTATATTGGCTTTCCCCGTCTTCAGATATTCCCACCACTACACCAACTCCCAAAAATTGGATTTTAGAAAACGACTATCTGCGAGTTCAAGTTAATTCCCAAACGGGAGATTTGGATAGTGTATTCGACAAAATTCAAGAACGAGAAACTTTAAGTGGTGCGGGAAATCAACTTCAAGCTTTTACAGATAGTGGACAATATTGGGACGCTTGGAATATAGACCCCAATTATCACCAACATCCCTTACCCCCAACCAAACTCAAATCTATTCAATGGATAGAAAAGGGAGAAATTACACAGTGTATTCGGGTAGTTCGTCAGTTGGGAAATTCGGAATTTTGTCAAGACTACATTTTGGAAACTGGTTCTAAATGTCTCAAAATAGATAATACTGTAAATTGGCAAGAAAGTCAAGTATTAATTAAAGTAGCTTTTCCTCTCAATGTCGAAGCTGATTTTGCAACTTACGAAATTCCTTGTGGTGCAATTCGTCGCAGTACAAACCCGCAAACTCCCGCAGAAAAAGCTAAATGGGAAGTTCCCGCTCTACGTTGGGCTGATTTAACGGAAAATCAGGACGGGGAAATTTACGGAGTAAGTTTACTGAATGATTGTAAATATGGTTACGATTCCCAACCAAATCAACTCCGTCTCACATTGCTGAGAAGTCCCCAATGGCCAGATGCAAAAGCTGATATAGGGCTCCATAAATTTGCTTATTCTTTGTATCCCCATGCAGGAAGTTGGGAAAAAGCGCGTACAGTCAGGAAGGGGTATGAGTTGAATATACCTTTGCAGGTGGTAATTAATCCAAATTTAGAGAATAATCAAAATTCAACCTTGAGCAGTTGTTTAAGTTTTCTGGATTTATCAGCAGATAATTTAATTTTGATGGCACTCAAGCCAACGGAGGATGATATTGATACTTTAATACTGCGGTGTTATGAATGTCAAGGAGAAATAGCTGAGTTAGCTTTAAAAAGTGATATAGTTTTAAATCTGGGAAACAGTGTAGACTTATTGGAACGATTTTCTACATCTGGGGAAGAAATAACGATGATGCAACCTTGGAAAATTGAATCACGGATTGTGACTACGGATTATTGATTTTAAGTAGGTGGGCAGAATAGAACCAACCTGTATAGGCCTCTGCCTGATCAACAATTTTTAACGCCAACCCACTTATCAGGAACATATTAAATTTAACAAAAATAACTCAACTTCATCTTCCTTTCATCTACATATTATTTAAACTGACAACAAGTATATATTGTAAGTCAATTTATATAAATAGGGCTTGCTTAATAAAGCTAAAACTGAGATATATCAAGAGTTGCAAGGTGAAAAAGGTGAATCAGGTGCAAGGAATAAGCGTTGAAACTACCAAAAACCTATCACTTGATCAGATTCAAGAGTATTCTTTTCTTCTTCTAATTCTTCCTCCTGACTTCTGACTCCTGACTCCTGACTCCTAGCCCTAACCAAAAGACTTTTTCAGCAAGCCCTAAATAATATGGTACAACGGAAGATACAAGAATCTAGTTTTGTTGTCCCATAATGCAAAATCAATCCTTATTACCGGATAGTATTGATTCCCAAAAACGCTATAAATTGCTCCAAAATTTTTCGCTTATCAGCTTGAGCGCGTTTATTTCGGCAACTGTTATCCTTTCTGTTTTTTATCGTCAGCAAGCAGTGTATGACCTGATGGTATTGCAGGAAGAGAATAATGTGGCACTGACAAAGCTGTTTTCCAAAACTTTATGGAAAAAATATGGCGTTTTTCTCACTTCTACCCAGACTCTTAATGATCAACAATTGGCTAAGGATATCAGAATTAGTCAGTTGCGTAGGGATATTATAGCTCAGATTGAAGGCTTATCGGTTACTAAGATCAAGATATATGACTTACAAGGTCGCACTGTCTTCTCAACGGAGTTGTCACAAATAGGAGAAAATAAGAGCAAATCATCTGGTTTTTTAGATGCTAAAGCTGGTCAAGTAATCACTCAATTGGAACATAGAGATAGTTTCAAAGCATTGGAAACAACTATAAAAGATATTGATCTACTATCTAGCTATATCCCTGTGCGTGTCAATGGAGATATTGTTGGGGTGTTTGAACTCTACACTGATGTGAGTTCATTTCTACGGCATATTAAGGAAACTCAGGGTAAAATAGTTCTGGGTAGTCTGGTGATATTGAGTTTGCTTTATGGTATTCTATTCCTCTTTGTTCAGAGGGCAGAAAGGTTACTAAAAAAACAGTATTCCCAACTGCAAGAATCTGAAAATCGTTATCGACGACAAGCAAGCGAACTAGAACAAGTTTTGTTAGAACTGCAACAAACGCAAATGCAAATGCTCCAAAGTGAAAAAATGTCTAGCTTAGGACACCTGGTTGCAGGAGTTGCCCATGAAATCAACAATCCGGTTAACTTTATTCATGGCAATCTTCAACACATTCAAAAATATGCCCAAGATTTGTTGCGATTGGTGCAGATGTATCAACACCACTACCCTAAGCCAGTTGAAGAAATTGATCTGGAAGTTGAAGAAATGGATCTACAATTTATTTGTGATGATCTACCTAAAACTCTATTATCAATGAAAACTGGTAGCGATCGCATTCGAGAAATTGTATTAGCTCTCCGTATTTTTTCTAGATTGCATGAATCGGAAATTAAACCAGTTAATATCCAAGAAGGGCTAGAAAGTACCCTAATGATTTTACAGCATCGCCTCAAAGCTTCTCCAGAACGGGAAGAAATTCAGGTGATTAGGAATTATGGAACTCTCCCATTTGTTCAATGTTACGCTGGGTTACTTAATCAAGTGTTTATGAATATTCTTATTAATGCTATTGATGCTTTAGAAGAAGATGTCAAGCAGGTATCACATCCTCAAATTACGGTGCGAACCTCTCTAATTAACGATCAATGGGTAGAAATTGCGATCGCTGATAATGGTTCTGGTATCCCCCCAGAGATTCAACAACGTATTTTCGATCCTTTCTTCACCACAAAACCCATTGGTAAAGGCACAGGATTAGGAATGTCTATCAGCTATGAAATTATTACTAAAAAACATGGTGGTAAGTTAGAATGTTTCTCTACAGTAGGCAAAGGAACGGAGTTTGTAATTCAAATTCCTGTTCAACAAAAAAAATCGTGAAGTTTGCTAACAAGTTGTTAGATTAAAAAATTAAAATCGAAACTTATATATTTAGAGGATGTTTGAAAAGTATCAGAATTAATCGAAATTCCTCAAATTCTCCCTTTTTAAGGGGGATTTAGGGGGATCTGGGGGTGTCATATCCCACAGGAAAAAGTTTTAAAAAAACCTCTTAACACTTATTCATTCATATTGTGATAGGTAGCAACAGCAGAAGGAGAAATGCGATTTAAGTAACGGAAAATCCAATATTTAAAAATAGTATCTAAGATCACGGGAAATGTAGCAATAAATAAGAAAATAAAATCACGATTTGCGGGTAAACCCCAATGACGTGATATACCCTCTAAAATTACTTCCCAACCGTGAGGAGAGTGGAAACCAACAAATATATCAGTAAATAAAATGATAATAAATGCTTTAGCACTGTCACTCAAACCATAAATAACCTGATCAAAAAAGTCTTTTAATTCAACAATTGAAGATTTACTAACAAGTAGAAGCCAAATAAAAGCAACAATAGAACAAACATCCGCAAAAACATTTTTAATCGCACCGGAACTTTCACGACGAAATTCTTCTGCTAGTTGTTGTGCCTTTTCTTTCATCATTGTTTCCACTTCTTCTGGTGATAAAATTGGAGCATTACTAATCAGGTTCTCAAATTTTATTCTTTCCTCAAATCTCTGTAAATTTACAAGTGCTTCTTCTTCCATTTCTTGGTTAAGAAAAATCTGTGTTGTATCCTGATTTCGCCAATTATCAATTAACGGGCCGACCACTAAAGCCTTTGATAATTGATGGGTGAGAAGTGGTACTATAATTAATAGTAAAATAAACCTAATAGATATAATAGTTCTTCTTTGGGTCTGACGAAAATTTTTAACTACATCCTCCTCAGAATGGGGATCTAACTCCACTTGTAGACGAGTTATGGTACTTAAAATTGAACGAGGTAAAACACTGATTGTATCTACTTTCCGTCTGGGCTTATTATTAATATCTGGAACTCGTGATTTTGCGGTTGATGGTTGAACAATGGCTGAATTACTCGAAACTATATTAGAAGTAGTTGTGATTGTTTCAGTATATTTTGATATAATTTGATCAATGAATCTCAGCTTTTCTAAAATTACCGACATATTCGGATATGCTATACCAGTCTTAGCGGCTGCTTTCTGCTTAGATTCATTGGAAAACCAACGGCTAACTTTAAATTCTGTTAACCGCATTCTCGCTGTTTTTAATAATTTTTTCAGTTCAGTCTGAAAATAATCCATCACATTACTGCTGTACATAGCAGATTCAGGACTTATTTTCTTACCTTTAAAATGTTTATTTTCAATTTCCTGAATCTTTAATGCTGCTTGATAAGCTTCCTCCAATGAACGTTCTGGGGTTTTTAGATACCACCTGTAAGTAGAAAGCAAAAATGAGTATACTTTTTGACTAAGTGCAGAATCATTCATCGTAAATGATCATCCAATCTGTTTTGGTGACTTTTTAATTTAAGTTAACGCAAACAGTATAATAATCAATTATAAGGAGTTTGTCTGTGAGTGCGGATTCTGTTTGGATTATTGGTAGTAGCCGCAGTGGTAAAACTACTCGGTTAGCAGATCAGTTTTATCGTTGGTTGTCCACTAGCAATAAATTAGGGAATCAAAAAAATCAGCAACCAGTAAAAACCTTAAATTTACGACCAACCCAATCTGGGGTATTAATTTTAGCAGCTAATGATGATAATCGCCGAGAATTGAGTGATAAGATTGTTAAATTAACATTAGGAAATTATCCAATTCGGGCTAAAACAACTTTAGGGTTTATTCAAGATGAAGTCATTTTATTTTGGCCGTTGTTGATTGAGTCGTTACAACTCAAGGCACAATTTCCGGTAAGATTACGCCCAGAGACAGAACAAGAATTAGCTACAAAATTATGGCGATCGCACTTAGATGCAGAAACTTTGCGTCATGCTGGAATAAATGAGTACCGATTGGTCAGGCGGATTTTGGATTTATGGCAATTGGCAGCTTACGCTGGTATAATCTGCGAAGATATTGGTCAGATTTTGCAAAGGGGTTTGCAGGAAAATAACATCAATCTAGAACCAGAATTTTTAGGATCTTTGCTGCTGGATTGGCGTAGCTGGTGTTTAGAAAGGGGATTTCTCACCTATGGGTTAATTACCGAACTCTACGGTCAACACCTGTTAACTAATCACAATTATCAGCACCATCTCCAGCAAAGATATCAAACAATCATAGCAGATGATGTGGATGATTATCCAGCGATCGCTCTCCATCTATTTGAATTTCTGTTAGATAGTGGTGCAGTGGGGGCATTTAGCTATAATCCTGATGGGGCGATACGTTGGGGGTTGGGGGCTGATCCTGAATATTTAAGCAAGTTAGCTAGGCGTTGTCAGGTAGAAAATTTAGCGCCTATTTCACCAGATAGTTTAGCTCATCAACTAGCTAAACCGATGGTAGAATTGGTGACAGAAAAAGTATTAATGTTGAGTTTACCTGAGTCGGTGCAGATGATCCAAACCACTTCTCGCGCCCAACTGTTGCGTCAAACAGCAGAAGTGATCATTGAGGCGATTAAATCAGGAAAAGTACAGCCGGAACAAGTAGCGATTATTGCCCCTGGATTAGATGCGATCGCCCGTTATACTATCAAAGAAATTCTCACCAAACAAGATATCGAGGTAGAATCTCTCAACGACCAACGTCCCCTAATTAGTTCCCCAACAGTAAGAGCATTACTGACTTTATTAACTTTAGTATATCCTGGTTTGGGCAGGTTGGTAGATCGGGATGTAGTAGCAGAAATGTTGGTGGTTTTGAGTCAGAATCATACCCATGATGGGGAGAAAAAAGAATCCTTTCAGCCTAGAATAGATCCAGTTAGGGCTGGTTTAATCGCCGATTTTTGCTTTGTTCCCCACCCAGACGCACCGCATTTATTACCAATCAAATCCTTTGAACGGTGGGACAGAATTGGCTATGCGGCCAGCAAAGCTTATGATCAGATATTAGAGTGGATTGAAAAACAACGAAATCAACAAGTCCAACGTTTGATTCCCAGTCCCATTTCCCTGTTATACCTGGCAATTCAAGATTTTTTGTGCAAAGATCAAAATCCCCCCTATGATCAACTAGCCGCACTGCGAGAACTGCTAGAAACCGCCCAACATTATTGGGAAGTTGATACAAGATTAAAACAAACAAATTCGCCGATTCTTTCCCTTAACGACACTATCACCGAATTTATTCAATTATTGCGTAGAGGAACGATTACCGCCAACCCCTATCCTGTGCGTCCCGTTGGTGGAGTCAGAAAGGCTGTAACTTTAGCCACTATTTTCCAATACCGTGCTAGTAGAAGATATCACCGATGGCATTTTTGGCTAGATTCTGGTTCACCACTTTGGGCTAAAGGTGGCGCTGCTACGTTGTTTGGGGCTACATTTTTCTTACAAGATAGGTTAGGTGAACCCTGGACAGCAGAAGATGAGAAAATGGCAGATGAAAAAAGATTACAACGCATTTTAGTCGATTTACTCGCCCGTGTTTCTGAGAATGTATATTTATGTCACAGTGAATTAGCCGTCAATGGACAGGAACAAATGGGTCCATTATCGCCGTTGGTTCATGCTTGTGTTCCTGTTTTTTAGGCATCTTTTAAGAAGAGATTGTTGCTTATGTAGGCAATAACAGTAATATGCCAATAAAAATGTAAATGACCCTTATCATTTTACCCAACAAAAGTCTGAAATCTTTGCTGGTCAATTTTTTCAGGCTTTTCCTTCTCTCAATTTTTAATTCCTCATTTTGCTTTATACCTATGCAATCAAAACACATATTATTTTGTTTACTTCAAGCTTTTGTATAGCGTTGTCCAACATGAGTTTCAATCCCTAATAGGGAGTTAATGAAATTGCAATACACCAAATAGACCTACTAATTGAAGCCAACAACCTGTTTCAATCCCTAATAGGGAGTTAATGAAATTGCAATTGCTTTGGGTAATGAGTTAATTTTGTCCCGCGCGTGTTTCAATCCCTAATAGGGAGTTAATGAAATTGCAATTGGTATTGATGCCAATGACAGTTTTGGGGAAAAGTTTCAATCCCTAATAGGGAGTTAATGAAATTGCAATAAACGCAGCGATTGTGGCTAATGGTGGCAAGGCTGAGTTTCAATCCCTAATAGGGAGTTAATGAAATTGCAATCAAAATGGGGATATTAGCTACTCTAATCAAGCATTGTTTCAATCCCTAATAGGGAGTTAATGAAATTGCAATGTTGCCACCGTCTAGTCGGTACTCAACTCCAGATGTTTCAATCCCTAATAGGGAGTTAATGAAATTGCAATTTCAAGGTAAGACCGGAAAATTCGATATGGCAGGTTTCAATCCCTAATAGGGAGTTAATGAAATTGCAATTCTGATACGCTCCCTCCTGAACTTGGTGAATTGTCGGTTTCAATCCCTAATAGGGAGTTAATGAAATTGCAATCGTCAGTTATGTTCCAGTCGAAATTCCAAATAAATTGGTTTCAATCCCTAATAGGGAGTTAATGAAATTGCAATAGGGTCATCAGCATCATAAGCCCATACATGGCCGCGTTTCAATCCCTAATAGGGAGTTAATGAAATTGCAATGAGTTAATACAGCAGCTAACAACACAATAAATGCCATTAACGTTTCAATCCCTAATAGGGAGTTAATGAAATTGCAATCTGTTACTTTTTCCACTACCTGCTGTTTAAGCTGGTGTTTCAATCCCTAATAGGGAGTTAATGAAATTGCAATTGCTTTGCCTTCTCCTATCCCAACATCAAAGCCAACATGTTTCAATCCCTAATAGGGAGTTAATGAAATTGCAATCAATTTCTGACAACAATGTAAAATCCTGAGATGGGTTTCAATCCCTAATAGGGAGTTAATGAAATTGCAATTGGTGAAAGCGTATAAAGAGGGTACAATTGCATTTGTTTCAATCCCTAATAGGGAGTTAATGAAATTGCAATTCTCGTAATCCCCCATGATTCCACTGATGGAGACATGTTTCAATCCCTAATAGGGAGTTAATGAAATTGCAATAAAGTGTGCATTGTACATTGATAAAAGGGGTATCAAAGTTTCAATCCCTAATAGGGAGTTAATGAAATTGCAATAGGATGGGGTATGGCGCGATGTGTGGCTAGAAGATGGTTTCAATCCCTAATAGGGAGTTAATGAAATTGCAATGTGAGGTAGGGGGGTCAGCCCAATTAATTAAAAAGTTTCAATCCCTAATAGGGAGTTAATGAAATTGCAATAGCACAGCAGTTAGTGAAGATGTATCAGGATAATCCTGTTTCAATCCCTAATAGGGAGTTAATGAAATTGCAATTTTAAGTTCCCAGGATATCAACTCCCATCATTAGGTTTCAATCCCTAATAGGGAGTTAATGAAATTGCAATTTTATATTGCCGCAAAAGTAAACGAGTTCTGGAGGAAAGTTTCAATCCCTAATAGGGAGTTAATGAAATTGCAATATTGGTTAAATACATAACCACCCTGCATATAAGCATTATCGTTTCAATCCCTAATAGGGAGTTAATGAAATTGCAATGTGAGACTTTAGACAATATCTTGGCAGTCATTAAGTTTCAATCCCTAATAGGGAGTTAATGAAATTGCAATAGATTGCTATTTCCTGACCAATAAATATGCGCTGAAGTTTCAATCCCTAATAGGGAGTTAATGAAATTGCAATGGTGAATGGGTGATTTCTATTCTGGCTGATTGCAGTTTCAATCCCTAATAGGGAGTTAATGAAATTGCAATTTTCGACGTTGCATTGTGATTGCATATTTATTTTTTGTTTCAATCCCTAATAGGGAGTTAATGAAATTGCAATGCGGTTGCTGTTTTGCCTTTTGGTGCGGCTTTCGGTTTCAATCCCTAATAGGGAGTTAATGAAATTGCAATGTACCACCGCCTTGGGTAGTGGTACTACCAGTACCCGAAAGAGGTTTCAATCCCTAATAGGGAGTTAATGAAATTGCAATTTCAATTTTTTTAAGTGGTCCGAAATGGCGAAAGGTTTCAATCCCTAATAGGGAGTTAATGAAATTGCAATCGCAATCAACCTCTCAGTACGACTTTAGCAGGATGTTTCAATCCCTAATAGGGAGTTAATGAAATTGCAATGGCTGGGAACTGTGGCAGATGAACAAACCAACAATCAAGTTTCAATCCCTAATAGGGAGTTAATGAAATTGCAATCAGAAATTTTGATCTGGGCAATCAAGCCTAGTAAGTTTCAATCCCTAATAGGGAGTTAATGAAATTGCAATAAGTGACACGCCTACTTATTCATGGCGTGACTTACTTGGTGTTTCAATCCCTAATAGGGAGTTAATGAAATTGCAATCTGTTTTTGCTCTTGCGATAAAACGATTCTCGTTTCAATCCCTAATAGGGAGTTAATGAAATTGCAATCCGATCTTATTTTGCTTTGGTGATGAAGGAAGCGGTAGTTTCAATCCCTAATAGGGAGTTAATGAAATTGCAATATATGTGGTCAAACTCGCTCAAGATGCACTAAACAAAGCAAGCGTTTCAATCCCTAATAGGGAGTTAATGAAATTGCAATTTTACTCCATAGCATCGAAAGATCGTCTTTTTCGTTTCAATCCCTAATAGGGAGTTAATGAAATTGCAATTTGATAATCTAAAGTACCATTATCATTCATAAAAGTTTCAATCCCTAATAGGGAGTTAATGAAATTGCAATCATAAATAATGTCAATAACGCGGTTAACAATCAGTTTCAATCCCTAATAGGGAGTTAATGAAATTGCAATACAAGACTCGCTCAACTTTCATCCTTTTTAAATCGTTTCAATCCCTAATAGGGAGTTAATGAAATTGCAATAATTGGCTGCCAATCCTGATTAGCAATATTCAGGTTTCCCGTTTCAATCCCTAATAGGGAGTTAATGAAATTGCAATCCCCCCAATCCCCCCAATCCTATCCGGCTTCAGAAGTTTCAATCCCTAATAGGGAGTTAATGAAATTGCAATTTACAAGCACTGCAAAGCATAGAGAATCTTATAAGTTTCAATCCCTAATAGGGAGTTAATGAAATTGCAATCTAATACTAAACAAGATGCTAGTACAACATTTTTGTTTCAATCCCTAATAGGGAGTTAATGAAATTGCAATCACAATGCTCAAACTTTACACTATGCCTTTTGGTTTCGTTTCAATCCCTAATAGGGAGTTAATGAAATTGCAATTTTATCTTCCTCAATCCAAGGGGGGACATTCATAAGTTTCAATCCCTAATAGGGAGTTAATGAAATTGCAATGTTTTTTAATCTGCTATTCTCTTGTTCTAGTTTTGTTTCAATCCCTAATAGGGAGTTAATGAAATTGCAATTCTTTTTGTAATTCTTCTTTTTCTTCTTTTTCTTCGTTTCAATCCCTAATAGGGAGTTAATGAAATTGCAATGTAATCGACCATCACACTCTGTCCAATGTATTACGGGCGTTTCAATCCCTAATAGGGAGTTAATGAAATTGCAATTTTAGAGATAATTTCTAGCGATGATGTAAACACAAGCTGGAAGTTTCAATCCCTAATAGGGAGTTAATGAAATTGCAATATCGCTAGGATCTTTATGGCGATCGCACCCCAGTTTCGTTTCAATCCCTAATAGGGAGTTAATGAAATTGCAATATGTCGTGGGTGTGACTAGTAGCCAGCTTGTCCAGTTTCAATCCCTAATAGGGAGTTAATGAAATTGCAATTTGCTAATTCACAAATCAGGGCTGTTGAAAAGATTGTGGAAAGTTTCAATCCCTAATAGGGAGTTAATGAAATTGCAATTTCCTTTGTATAAATATGAGAAGTTATGGTTAAAGGATAAGGTTTCAATCCCTAATAGGGAGTTAATGAAATTGCAATTCCGGTACTTGTCCAAATGGCGTTTTGTTTTAGTGTTTCAATCCCTAATAGGGAGTTAATGAAATTGCAATTCCGCTTTGGATTGGTTAAAATCAAATATTTAGAAGTTTCAATCCCTAATAGGGAGTTAATGAAATTGCAATAATCTTTGAGTTGTAATCATTGGTAGCAGTAGACAGTTTCAATCCCTAATAGGGAGTTAATGAAATTGCAATTTGGTATTTATCCTTTATTTTGTAACCTTGTTTTTGAGTTTCAATCCCTAATAGGGAGTTAATGAAATTGCAATTTGGGAATAAAACCATGAATACCACATCTACACGTTTCAATCCCTAATAGGGAGTTAATGAAATTGCAATCCACCGTGTAAAATCGGTCAGCATCTAGAAAAGCAGTTTCAATCCCTAATAGGGAGTTAATGAAATTGCAATTGATGTTATTGCGGCCTGAAATCGCAATTCTTGGTTTCAATCCCTAATAGGGAGTTAATGAAATTGCAATCACCTATTCAAGCGTTCGGCGCTATTGTCCAAAGTGGTTTCAATCCCTAATAGGGAGTTAATGAAATTGCAATCAATGTAGCGGAACTTGGACTGTAAGAATAAATGGGTTTCAATCCCTAATAGGGAGTTAATGAAATTGCAATCAGTAATGTAAGTCCCAGGTTTAAGCAAAAAAGTGTTTCAATCCCTAATAGGGAGTTAATGAAATTGCAATAAAGCTTCTATCTCACCCAATCGTCTTAAATTGGTGTTTCAATCCCTAATAGGGAGTTAATGAAATTGCAATATTTAGTTTGATATATGTCAAACATAATGCTATATGTTTCAATCCCTAATAGGGAGTTAATGAAATTGCAATAATTATTTCTGAATCAGGAGTTAAATATTCCTATGTTTCAATCCCTAATAGGGAGTTAATGAAATTGCAATTCATCCAGTTGACAAATGTTTGTAATGCTGACCATTGTTTCAATCCCTAATAGGGAGTTAATGAAATTGCAATGGAGAATAGGCACGCTTTTGAGATTCCTATTGCTCGTTTCAATCCCTAATAGGGAGTTAATGAAATTGCAATTGGACAAAAATCCTCTGAGTCGGAGGAGGATTTTGTTTCAATCCCTAATAGGGAGTTAATGAAATTGCAATAATATACGCTCACGCAGGTGGGTAAGATGATTGGCCAAATTAAGTTTCAATCCCTAATAGGGAGTTAATGAAATTGCAATTAGATTGAGCGATCGCCACCTTCAACTGCTCAAATTCAGTTTCAATCCCTAATAGGGAGTTAATGAAATTGCAATGATAAGCAATCCCTGGTTTTCGGCGGCACTTCCACGTTTCAATCCCTAATAGGGAGTTAATGAAATTGCAATCCCCTGATTTTGAAATTCCTTGTTTACGAATAAATCGTTTCAATCCCTAATAGGGAGTTAATGAAATTGCAATGCTTGCCCTACTGTTACCATATCAATTCCTTAGCCTAGTTTCAATCCCTAATAGGGAGTTAATGAAATTGCAATTCTATATCTACAGTTTGTACATCCAGGTGGTAATAGTTTCAATCCCTAATAGGGAGTTAATGAAATTGCAATTGAAAGAATCTATTTCCCCATTCTTCCAGGTGATGTTTCAATCCCTAATAGGGAGTTAATGAAATTGCAATCCGATATTTTCATAAAAAGATCCCATCAATCCTAGTTTCAATCCCTAATAGGGAGTTAATGAAATTGCAATGAAGCAGTATAAAGTCCCATCATTCAAAAGAGCGTTTCAATCCCTAATAGGGAGTTAATGAAATTGCAATTTAATAATTAACGCCTTCTCTGAGTTTGAGTGTGGTTTCAATCCCTAATAGGGAGTTAATGAAATTGCAATTATGTGGGTTGAGCCATAAATAAATTTACTAATGTTTCAATCCCTAATAGGGAGTTAATGAAATTGCAATTGGAAGCATTGGAATTATTACGCTTTCAACGTATGTTTCAATCCCTAATAGGGAGTTAATGAAATTGCAATAAAGTTGGTACTAACTATTGATGAGTGCCACCAATTGTTTCAATCCCTAATAGGGAGTTAATGAAATTGCAATATGATGGGGTTATTAGCTATAAGGAAAGGTTTAAGTTTCAATCCCTAATAGGGAGTTAATGAAATTGCAATACGATATTTCTTAGGTCTTGCGATCGCATATTAACTGTTTCAATCCCTAATAGGGAGTTAATGAAATTGCAATTTTGAGTGAGTAGTGAGTGAGTAGTCAAAATTTAAGTTTCAATCCCTAATAGGGAGTTAATGAAATTGCAATCTGACCACGGAGGTATGCTGATGGTTAGTCTTTATGTTTCAATCCCTAATAGGGAGTTAATGAAATTGCAATAATTTGCTGTACCAATCTTTAAAAGTAAAGAGCATGAGTTTCAATCCCTAATAGGGAGTTAATGAAATTGCAATTTCACACGGTAGGGTATATCCTCAATGTGTAATAGTTTCAATCCCTAATAGGGAGTTAATGAAATTGCAATGAAATAGAGTTTATTCACGATTGGAACGGTAAAAGTTTCAATCCCTAATAGGGAGTTAATGAAATTGCAATTCATTTGTTTTTTTTTCTCGTTTGCTTTCCTTATGCGTTTCAATCCCTAATAGGGAGTTAATGAAATTGCAATGGTTATGTCATGGTCTACCCCGTCCCTGTCTTGGGTTTCAATCCCTAATAGGGAGTTAATGAAATTGCAATTTTCCAGAACCCATCGGGGCTTTTACCCCAATAAGTTTCAATCCCTAATAGGGAGTTAATGAAATTGCAATTGGATAAAACTAATATTTTTGTTCCACTGTTTTTTGGGTTTCAATCCCTAATAGGGAGTTAATGAAATTGCAATAGCGGGAGGCTGAAAGCCTATATATATGTAGTTTTCAAGGTTCAGTTTCGCGGATGGTTTAAGTTTAGTACATTTCAGGAATTGTGTCAAGAGTAAAAATGGCTGAAACCCTTGCTGTGTAAAAGGCGCGGGTGTGCAGACAGAAATAAAGCAAGCAAAGCCTTGTGTAGAAATCATTTCAGGCATTTTTTGAGATAGTGAATTTTTTACACCCACCCTGTCGCGCATTAAGGGAAAAAAATTAGTAATATAGCCCTCTTCTGTGTTTTTCTTTTTACCCAGTAAATAAGCTCCAACAATTCGCGATTGGAAATCTTCTTTAATGTAAGCCGATTTCGCTCCAGAAACACATAAACTAACGGTTGGGTTAAGCCCTAAAGACTCAAAATAAGGACAAAACACGAATGACTACATTTCTGGATACTGCTATTGAAGCTATTGTAGCCCGCGAAATTCTCGATTCACGGGGAAAACCAACAGTTGAGGCTGAAGTACATTTGGCTAATGGTGTGGTAGGACTAGCTCAAGTTCCCAGTGGTGCTTCTACTGGCAGTTTTGAGGCTCATGAACTGCGTGATGATGATAAAAGCCGTTATGGGGGTAAAGGGGTACTCAAGGCGGTACAGAATGTCAATGAGGTACTAACACCAAAATTGTTAGGCTTAGATGCTCTCAACCAAGAACTGTTAGACCGGACAATGATCGCTTTAGATGGTTCACCTAACAAGGCTAATTTGGGAGCAAATGCGATTTTGGGAGTTTCCCTGGCTGCTGCAAAAGCTGGGGCTGAGTCTTTGGATATTCCCCTCTATCGCTACTTAGGCAGTCCATTATCAAACTTGCTACCCGTTCCTTTAATGAATGTGATCAACGGTGGAGCGCACGCTTCTAATAACGTTGATTTTCAAGAGTTTATGATTGTACCCATTGGCGCTCCTTCTTTCAAGGAAGCTTTGCGCTGGGGTGCGGAAGTGTTTGCAACTCTCAGCAAGGTTTTGGATGAAAAAGGTTTGCTGACTGGTGTGGGTGATGAAGGCGGTTTTGCACCTAATTTAGAATCTAACCAAGTGGCGTTAGAATTGCTGGTGGCAGCGATTAAAAAAGCTGGTTACAAGCCAGGGGAACAAGTGGCTTTGGCTTTGGATGTGGCTGCGAGTGAATTTTACAAAAATGGGCAGTATGTCTATGATGGTAAACCCCATTCTCCCAGTGAATTTGTCGATTATTTAGGACAATTGGTTGACGAATATCCCATTGTGTCCATTGAAGATGGTTTACATGAGGAAGATTGGCAAAATTGGCAATTACTAACTCAGAAGTTGGGTTCTAAGGTGCAGTTGGTGGGTGATGATTTGTTTGTCACTAATGCTACTCGCTTACAAAAGGGCATTGACGAAAAAGCTGGTAATTCGATTTTGATTAAACTGAATCAAATTGGTTCTCTAACTGAAACTTTAGAAACGATTGATTTGGGGAATCGCAACGGGTTCCGGTCAGTTATTAGCCATCGTTCTGGGGAAACAGAAGATACAACGATCGCTGATTTGGCTGTAGCTACTCGCGCTGGTCAAATTAAAACCGGTTCTCTGTGTCGTAGTGAACGGGTAGCAAAATACAATCGCTTACTCCGTATTGAGCATGAATTGGGCGATCGCGCCGTTTATGCCGGTACTGTGGGTTTAGGGCCTAAGTAGGAGGCAGGAGGCAGGAGGCAGGAGGCAGGGGAGGCAGGGGAGGCAGGGGAGGGGGAGGTAGAAATTATTGTTCATCTCCATAGAATAATCGTTCACCTCCATAGGAAAATCGTTTATCTCTATAGGAAAATGGTTCACCTCCACAGAAAAATCGTTTATCTCTATGGAATAATTGTTCACCTCCATAGGAAAATCGTTTATCTCTATGGAATAACTGTTCACCTCCATAGGAAAATCGTTTATCTCTATGGAATAACTGTTCCCTGTTCCCTGTTCCCTGTTCCCTGTTCCCTCTTATGGATAAAATCCAATTTTGGGCAATCCCAAAGTTTCATCCCAACCCATCATGATATTCATACACTGAATGGCTTGACCTGCTTGACCTTTAATTAAGTTGTCAATGGCTGACATCACAATTACCCGGCCAGTACGTGGGTCAACCTCTAGCCCAATGTAACAAACATTACTACCTGCTGCCCATTTGGTTTGGGGATAAACACCGCTAGGACAAATTTTTACCCAAGGTGAGTTACGGTAAAAGGCATTGTAGATGGTAATTAGATCATCGCGCACTAAACCGGGATCTCGCAAAGTGGCGTAAACAGTGGCTAAAATCCCTCGCACCATTGGGATCAGGTGGGGTGTAAATTGGATTGTAACTTCGTGTCCTGCTAATTGACTGCAAATCTGCTCAATTTCGGGGGTGTGACGGTGACGAGTAACGTTATAAGCTGCTAGAGAGTTGTCTGCTTCGGCTAATAATAAGTTGACTTTGGCTTGTCTTCCACCACCAGAAGTTCCAGATTTAGCATCAATAATGGCTGTTTCTGGGATAATTAACCCTTGTTTGAGCAGTGGTGATAGTGCTAAAAGGCTGGCTGTGGGATAACAACCGGGACAACCGATGAGTTGAGATTCAGAAATGCGATCGCGATACAATTCTGGTAAACCATAAATGGCGGTAGCTGCTACAGTGCGATCGCTCCTTTGAGTACCATACCAATTTGTATAGGTCTTTAAGTCACTAAACCGATAGTCAGCACTTAAATCCAGGACTTTACAGCCTTTTTCTAGCAAGTCCGGCGTAATTTTACAAGCCAAGCCGTTCGGTAAAGACAGAAACACAACTTCACAACGACTGGCTATAATTTCTGCTTCTACTGCCTCAATTGGCAAATTAATTATATTCCCAAAATGTGGGTAAATATCTCCAAAAGATTTCCCAGCACTACTTTCGCCGCCTAAATACACCAGTTCCACTTCTGGATGATCCATCAGCAGCTTGACTAATTGCACTCCCCCATAACCTGACGCGCCAACAATCCCAACTGGTACGCGCCTTAAATTACCCATAATATCAAATCCTTATCCGATGAATTGTTAATCTATTATCAGCCATCAACAGCCAAGCTACTAGCTAAATCACCTATGACTTGTTGCTATTGAACTTTCGCTGCATTGTATAGCAAAGAGCTTCCTTTAGCGTACTTAAATAATCAAAAATATCTTTCAGAAACAATTACACTCATAGTGTGTAGACGATCTGTATCAGTAAGAACTTGTACTCGCCCTGGCGACTAGAAGTCGCGCGCCACTTGCTTTAAGTTGGGAAACCCGCCCAACGCAGTGGCTTGGCTACACAATCGAAACCCACCTCCGTGGGTTGTAAACCCTTTATTTGACCTTAGTCCGCGCAGGTGGTCACTGAGCCTGTCGATAGCGTAGCGTGGCGTTAGCCATAGTGCGGACTTTGTTTGTGTAGTAGCGTACCCTACGGGAGCCGGAGGCATCTTTATAATCGCCGGAAACTTTTCAAATATCCTCTTAAATTTTTCTGTTTATACTTCTCAAGGTTACAATTTGAGCTTTTGCCTAAAGGGGACATATTAGACATCTCCGGTAAAGATTGTAGAGACGTTCCATGGAACGTCTCTACGGGGGTTTTAGGTCACGCATATTTAGTTTCTGGAGATGTCTATTGATGTAAAAACGCAAGTTATAGACTTCTCAAGTATATCTATTTAGAGTAAAATTTTCATCCTCTTAAAAAAGGAATATTAACTGTAAATATTGTTCCCTTATCTACTTGGCTATCTAATGTAATTATACCTTTGTGCAGATCAACACATTTTTTGACTATTGCCAAACCCAAACCTGTACCAGAAATACTACCGACATTAGAAGCACGATGAAATGAGGCAAATAAATTAACTTGATCTTGTTCAGGAATGCCGATTCCACAATCTTGAATTTTAAAGATGAGTTGGTTATTTTCTATGGTCAAATTAAAATTAATTAAACTATTTTCAGGAGAATATTTAATAGCATTGCTGAGGAGATTTGTCAAAATTTGTCGAATGAGTTTTTGATCAAATTGAACAACTAAGGTATCATCTACTATTGGCTCACTGACATTTAAAGAAAACTCTATTGTATGTTTGGTGCTAGTAGTTTCTATTTGTTCTTTGAGACGACGACAGAAAGAAATGATATCTAATGCTTCTGGGTTAAATTCCATTTTCTCAGCTTCCGCACGGTTGATCATGAGGACATCATCCAGAAGTTGAACAATATGCTTGATGGTCTTTTGAATGGTTTCTAGGTGTGCCTGTTTTTTTTCTTCACTCAGACGATCGCTAAAAGTTTGTAAAATACCTGTAGATGAGGAAATAATGGCTAAAGGTGTGCGAAACTCATGGGATGCCATAGAAATGAAGCGCGATCGCATTTCGCTGACTTCTTTTTCTTGAACCAAAGACAGTTGTAATTGATCAAATAAATCTGCTTGTTGAATAGCGATCGCTAATTGGTTGGCTATTTGTTGCAATAATTGAGCTTCAGATTCTTCCCAGATGCGTTTTGTGCTGCAAGCATGGACAACTAGCACACCCCAGAGTTTATTATTAGGAGCATTTACCCAACGTCCGGTTTCATTTTCTGTAAGTTCCTGCAAGATGGGAGCAACAATTTTAGATTGGATATTTCCTTCTACAGAATATTCTGCCAAGCAATTAGCCCAGATATCGTTCATCACATCAGGCACAATCCGGGGTTTTCCTTGGTAGTAGTGGTCTAAAATCTCTTGTGACCATGTTTCATTATCCCAATGACGATCTTTCAAGGCCACATAACCATTAGCAACGGCTTCTTCGACAATTTTACTTTTACCATCAGCAAATAGACTGAAAACAATCACCCGCTCAACCTGCATTAATTCTTGAACTTGTTTGGTGACGGTGGCTAAAATATCGTTGAGATTTAGAGTCCCACGAATTTGTTCAGTAATGTCCTGAATGGTTTTGAGCCGTTGTAGTTGCAGTAAAATCTTATTTTCGGCTTGTTTTCTAATGATTAGTTCTGACTGTACTTGCTCATATAAATCTGCTTGTTGAATAGCGATCGCTAATTGGTTGGCTACTTGTTGGACAAGTTCAATTTCAAAATCTTGCCAGTGACGGGGTTGAGAACATTGATTAATACACAGCAAACCCCACAAATTTTCCCCCTGTCGTAATGGCACAGCTAAATTAGCTCGAATCTCAAATTGTGCCAAAATATCACGATGACAGTCTGTAAGTCCAGCATTGTCAATATCATCTACTATTTGCATTCTACCTTGCTGATAGTAAGGAGCATATTGTTCACCAAAACAGTGGTCATGAATTTTAGCTTCTAAAGCAGATTTAAAGCCACCAACTACAGATTCTGAGACAAATTCACCATCATTAAAATTACTGTTAGGATCGAATTTAAAAATCCCTACCCGATCTACATTAATTAATTGCCGAATTTCTTGGGTAGCAGTATTAAAAATAGTAGACAAATCTAGTGATTGACGAATGTGTTGAGTAGTCTGGAGCAGCATACGCAGTTCGGCTGTACGTTGCTGTACTCTAGCTTCTAGTTCATGATTAAGGTGATAGAGTTTTGATTCTGCCTGTTGTCTTTGTCTGAGTTCAATTTGTGCTTGTTGGTAAATGTTTGCTTGTTGAATAGCAATTGCAACTTGAATTGATAGTTGGCGTACCAGTTCGATTTCATCAACTTCCCAATCGTGGGGAGTATGGCGGTAACTTGTTAAGATTAATCCCCAAAGTTTATTTTCGACGATGATGGGAACCATGAGTTTGGCGCGAATATCCAACTTGATCAGCAGATTCTGATGGCACTCACTCATGGATTCACAATAGAGGTCATTAATTACCTGAATCTGTCCTTGAAGGTAAGGTTCAAGCAATTCTGGGGTAAGACAGCGATCTTGAGGCTCGTTATGTAGAATAGAAATTCCATCTGTAACTACAGATTCGGCGATCACTTTGCCGGTTAAATCAGGATGGAACTGGTAAATAATCACCCGATCGCATTTCAACAGCGATCGCATTTCTGCAACTGTGGTATTGAGAATATTTTGTAAATCTAAAGATGAGGAAATTTGAGCAGCAACTTTAGTAATTAACTTTTCTCGCTCTACTTTTTTCTGGAGTGCAATGGTGCGCTCTTCTACTTTCTGTTCTAGTTTAATGGTGCGATTTTCCAGCAGTTCTATTTTCTCTGCTTCTAATTGCAATACCTTTTGCTCTAATACTTCCGTTAATTTATATAATTCTAAGGGGTTGAGGACTTGTAAAATACTACTTTGGGTAACGATGCCTAGTAGTTCACCCTGTTTTCCTGTCACAGCTAAACGCTGAATCAATCGCTGTCCCATTATCTGCTGCACAGTCCACAGAGATTCATCGGGATTGACACAGAAAACCGGTGTACTCATGACAGCCTGTGCTGTACAGGTTTCAAAATTCAGGTTTAAGGCTTGAAATTGGACAATATCACGCTCAGTCACGATACCAATGGGAATTTGTCGAGATTCCTGTACTTGGACAATCATTACAGAACTAACTCGATTTTCTGCCATTAAGCCAGCGATCGCTAATATGGAAACATCCGCAGCCGCAGAAATCACCTTTCTCGTCATCACTTCATTTACCAGCCGCAATCGCAATAAGTCTACTGGCCGTGATCTTTGCCGTAAACTTTCATGAGTCAGCAGTCCCACCAGTTGATTTTGCTCATCAACCACCGGTAAATGGCGAATGCGGTGGTGTTGGAGCAGATTAACGGCAAAAAAGAGATCGTTAAACTCTGACTCGCGCAAGGTGATGACAGGATGAGCCATGGCATCACGGATGGCTAAATTTTCTAAATTTCGTTTTTGGGCGCTGAGTCTAACCACATCTCTTTCTGTGAAAATCCCCAGTGGTTGATTATTTTCTACAACGATGACACAACTTGAGCGTGCATCTATCAGTAGGCTTTCCAGTTGGCTATCAGTAGCCTGGGAAACTGAACAAATTGCTCGTACACCACTCATTTGTGCTATGGCTTCCATCACGGTTTTATCGGGTGTCACCATCAGGGGATTACGAACAATAGCTAACTTTAATTCAGTTTCACTGAGAGCATTGATAGGTGTCAGCATTTAAGTATATTTATTTTGTATTACTATACATTATTTGAGAAAATGTTGGGTTTTCTCGCGTCCACCCAACCTAAAATTAAAACTTCAAACTTGTAGCAGCGATCGCTAAAGTAGTCTATCATCCCAAAAAAGCTTAGTCCTAGCCTGACTATTGAGAATATACTACAATTATAGTATTTTATAAGATGCTAATGATGACTGAAAAACAGGAGAAAATTCTAATGACGGCAGTAATAGTCAATCATATTGAAATTACTCCTGGGATATGTGGTGGCAAACCTCGCATTGCTGGACATAGAATTAAAGTACAAAATATTGTGATTTGGCACGAACGAATGGGAATGTCACCAGATGAAATTGTTTATCACTATCCTAGTATCACTTTAGCTGACGTTTATGCAGCATTAACTTATTATTACGATCATTTAGAAGAAATTAGAAAAGACATAGAGGAAGATGAAATTTATGCTAGAGAACTAAAAACTCAAAGTCCTTCTTTAGTGCAACAAAAACTCAAACAAATTAAAAGTATCGCTTAAATAAAATTCCTGGCGTTGGTGAATTAGGGTATGAAATTGAAAAATCAATGATTTCAAACTCTTACTCTCTGCGCCTCTGCGCCTCTGCGTGAAACAAAATCATATTCTTAATCAGCAACGCCAAATTCCTTTTCATAAAAGTTGGGTTTTCTTGCGTCCACCCAACCTAAAATTAAAACTTTAAACTTGCAGCAGCGATCGCTAAAGTAGCCCAACCAAGCATCAAAGTTAAACCTCCCAAAGGAGCGATCGCCCCCAAGGATTTGATACCTGTGAGACTCAAAATATACAAACTACCTGAAAATAAAGCCACACCCACAATAAACATCCACCCACTAGCTACCAGGGTAAACGGAGGTGTTGCGGTACGACTGATGAGGATAGCAACTAACAAAAGTGCTAGAGCGTGGTACATTTGATAACGAGCGCCAGTGTCGAAAATTTCTAGCGATCGCGCACTGATTTTTTCTCGCAAAGCATGAGCCGCAAAAGCACCACCAGCCACAGACAAACCGCCTAAAATCGCAGCTATGCTGACAAAAATTTGCGCCATAAAACCTAGCCGTAAATTAGGATATCTACCTTACACATCAAAATGATATGATACCCCTCCCTCTTCATTAACCTGAAAATTGGCATTAAATTCTTTAGCTTTTTCATCTAAATAATATCTAGCCTCCAGCGCAGGTAATTGTGACTGCATAGCAAAGCTTAACAAAGTTATGCGTCCATGATTCTCTTTTAACATTTGATAAAACAAATATTGTAAATTCTCATTTACCTGCTGATTCAGCGCCTTTTTCTCTAGTCGGCTTTGACGATATAATCCTAACGCCAACCATCCCCCTAGTAAAAAGGTGGGAACCCCATAAATTAAACCACCAACAGCCCTTTCATCATACTTGTCAGAAATAGCATTTGGCGAGATATAATCATGTTCGTCTTGAGGGATGATAATAGCCTTCTGTGTACTTATTTTTTCAAGTGTTGCTGATACTGATAATGTCAAAAACATGAATCCGAGTGTAAGTAGCCAACCCGCAGCTAATTTTTCAGCCGTCTTCATAGTTCCCCTCTCAGATTTTTAACTTTGCTTGCGATTTTAACGTTGGTTGCGTTAAGATTCCAATAATATTTCCACAAATCAGTCAAGAATCTATCATATCTTAAAGGCGCAGTTCTTGGATAGGAGGAGATATTTTAGCAGTTTTTATGCTGTCTTTATATACCCAATAGAGATAATATCTTTCGGTATCTACCCAAGCCCTCTCAAAATTCTTAATATTAATAATCTTCAAATCATTGCGGTTTGATTTCAGCTTTTGATGTAAAATTAGTAAAATTCTATTTGGTGATTTTGGCTGAATTAAAATAGAACTTACTTGTCTTAATATTTCATCTTGATCAACATCTTTACGTCCTTTTTTAAAGAGAGTAAAACTTCCCATACCCCCAAGTTCAGGATAATAAAATTTCTGATTAAGATAACCAGATAATGCTGCCATATTTGCATCTCGACTAGCTACGATAAATTCATTATTTATTTGAGCTTTTTGAATATACTGGCTTGTTTCTCGACTAGCAGAAAATGGGATAATTAAATCTCTACCAAATCCATAGATTCCTCCAAAAAATTGGATATATAAAATAGCCATTAAGGTGATATGTTGCCATTTTTGAACAAATTTAGCGGAATTTTTGTAAAATCTCAATTTATTAGTTAAAAAGCTCGATTCCTGATCGTAACTTCCCAACCACAACGCAGCCAAAAGGATTAAATAAAAATGCCCAAAGTGTCGAGGACCTGAACCTGAAAATTTAAAATATGCAAATGCAAGTAATTCAAGATTTCCGAAAATATAGAAAAAGGTAGCAAAGGGCTTTTTTCCTAACTTCAGTAAAATTAAACTGATGATGAATAGAGAAATTAATGTACAAACAATTAAATCTAACCATCGTTTAGATTCGGGTATTATTAAAAAATAACCAGCAAATAATTTACCGATAGTTTTCAATAAATGAGCGATATCAAACTTAATAGACCATCCACTGCTTAATCCTCCATGAAGATAACTATCAGCCGGAGGAGTAATAATAGATATTGCTAAAATATAACAAAATACGATAATTGCAATACTTAGCCATAAGTCATATTTTTTATTTTGGTTAAAATATTGGTTACGATGTTCAATATCAAAACAAAATTCAACTATTAATGTTAATAATAAAGCAAATGATATTAATAAGGCATAGGCGTTGCTATTTGCCATTAAACCCAATAAAACTGATAAAATTAGATAAGTTTTCTTTCTAGATTCAAAAGCTGCACAAAACGCAAAAATAAACAACATTCCAAAAGCATAGTTTCTAGAAATTAAGAAATATTCATAAAAAGGTAAATAGCCAAATGTAAAAAGCAATTTTTGTTTATTATCAAAAGGACTGTATAACCAGAAAATAGCTACAGAATTAATTGCCAAACCCAAATGAAATAATTGCATGATCATTGGTGTATCAGCAATATTCCTCAAAATTGCCAGAGAAAAATACCATAAAACCGGATGACCTTCATAACGAATATTCCCAATAAAATCGCCCCAAGACTCACTATCTCGGACAATCAACCAAGGATTTAGTTCATCTCTCCACATCGAATGATTGAGAATAGCAACAACTCCCAAAATCGAAAAAACAAATATAATGAACCAAGGAGAATTAAAATTTAGCTTTTGAACTGCTTTTTGATCTGACATTTTTGATAAATTCAGGATAAATTCAGATTTTTAGGACTTACGCAAGACGTAGGGCAATACTTGTCGGTTAAGCTAAAAACATTAAATCAGGTAGGTTGGGTTGACGTTAGGAAACCCAACATTTACGGGCTTTTGTTGGGTTGCGCTGTCGCTTAACCCAACCTACAAAAACTCTTAACGGATAAGTATTATTCTCTATTCCCTATTCCCTATTCCCTGCTATAATTGATTTAGCGGTGGTTCACCTTTGATCAACGTGTAGCTTCCAGCAAGCGAGAAAAGTAGAAACGAGTCCGAGTCATCGCTTGTCTTTGCACTGTAAAACCATTCTTTTCGAGAATCTTCACCACATCAGCTTCACGGTGTAAATAAGCGCGAGTTGCTTTACTAGGACCAGGGAAGAAACTACCAATTTTCTTGAGAATAGTCAGGAAACAAGTTTTAGGTGCAAAACTGAGAATTATTCTTGATTGTGCCAAAGAACAGAGATGGGAAATCATCTCATCTGCCTTTTCTTGAGGGTAGTGAATCAGAACATCTAAGCAAATTACAGTGTGATAACTACCCGTTAAAGATTCTAAATCTTGCACTGCAAAGGTGGGATTGACAGTATTTGATAAAGCCTGTACAGCCCTATCCTGCCCTTCCGACACCATTTTAGCAGAAATGTCGCTGGCATAGACCTTAGCCCCATCTATTGCGAGGGGAATGCTGAGACTACCCACACCACACCCAGCATCGCAAATTGATAACTCTGGTAAATTATTATCTGCTTTTAACCAGCCGATGACTGTATCCACAGTTTGCTGATGTCCAGTACGGATATCTAGTTGGACTTTGTTAACTTCACCATCTCCATAGATGCGTTTCCAACGGTCGAATCCTGTGGAATTAAAATACTCACGAACTATCGTTTTATCGTCGGCTGCGTTCATACAAGTTGATTTTAACTATTTACAATTCTTAAAATTATCACTGATAAAACCGTTAATCACAATTTTACTAAAAGATTTTTGGCGATGATGTTCGTTAAAAAAAGGCTTTAGGGGTTTTAGGTAAATATCTAACATACCTCTAAGAGGGTGTTTGAAAAGTCTAAATTCATACTCGCCCTGGCGACTAGAAGTCGCGGCTACACAGACAAAACCCACCTCCGTGGGTTTCAAACCCTTAATCTTTCCTTAGTCCACGCAGGTGGACTTGGCTTGTGTAGTGGTGTATCCCTTACGGAAGCCGGAGGCTCTATTATATTCGCCCAAAACTTTTAAAACATCCTCTAAGATACAAGATTAGGCTGTTCGCGTTAGCGTTGCGGAGCAATGGAACGAAACCCAACCTTTATAATAAAATCAGCTTTATTTTGAATTTTGAGTTGGAAGTGGCTTTAATTTTTCACTCAGCATAGTCACTTGCGTTCCAGGATAATAGAATTGAAGAATTTTGGAACTTGACCAATTTAGTTTAGCGAGATTTTGAGCGCCCGTTTGACTTAAACCAACTCCATGTCCCAATCCACCACCGACAAAAGCATAACCCCAAATATTTTTTTGACCTTTATTCAAAGGTTCGAGATAAAAAAGTGTACTAATGGGATCTCTAAAGGCACTACGGATTTCGTCTTTGTGTAGTACAAAAGTTCCAATATCGCTTTTTACAGCCAGTTCAAGTACACGTCCGCTTTGACTACGCTTAACTATAGACATAGCCTCAACTGTCTTCAATTTACCGTAGGGACTTTTTTTGAGAGTTAAGAATCTTTGCAAGTCTGTGATAATGTCTTCTAGTTTACTTTCTTTGCGCCAACGGAAAACATTCCAGCCACTTTCATTAAAGCCGGTTCTCAAATTAATAAACTGCCGGAAATTATTTTCATCAGCTAAATTTTGGGTAGATAAATTCCAAATATTGGTGGGTGCATCTACTACTGGTTGTAAATAAGGACGATCTTCTCCATCCCAAACATCGCTAAAATAGGCCGTGACACCCCCTGTAGTTGAAGAATAGAGTGTGTCTACAAGTTGATTATTATAAGTTAGCACCATCCCTTTAGTATCTGCACTTGCTTGATCTGTACTGGTAGAAACTTCATTTAGTCCTTGATAAACTTGGCAGTGGGTATCAGCGCATAACTGATAATTATCTACATCAAACCTACGGACATTTTGCAAGGCATAGGTGCGGGCAATAATAGCTTGGGCTTCTAGGGCAGACTTTGGGGCTTTTGTGCCGATTTCGTAGGGTAAAACTCCGCGTAAATAGGTTTCTAATAATACTTGATTAACTAAGGTATAAGTGCCGTAGGCGTTGGGCTGTAAGTTCATTTTACCAGCATAAAGACGGGGTTGATTGAGGTTTTTGCCTACGCTTACCCGAATTAAATTTTTGTCTGTGGTAATTTCTAGATGATCGGATTTGTATGCTTCGTTATTAACTACCCAACTAAGTTGCGGTGTTTCTTTTAATATTTGGGTATCTAAATAGCCATTGTCTTGACCGGATGCTTTTAGGCTTTGTAAAAGTAAGCGTCGAAGTAAGGGAGTGCTATAAACATCTCGTTTAGCCCATACTTGCCACCGTTCTGGCTGGGCTATTTCTACCTCTATCCCCTGAGAACGCAATTTTGTGGCACTGTCTTCTGCCGTTTCAAAGGTGCGGAAGTCACCCAAAACCAATATTTCCTGAAGTGCTGGTGGGGATAACTTTTGCATTACTGTTTCTAACTGGACAGGATTAGCAGTAGTTAGGGTTTTTTGTTGATTGCCTTGAGTGAATCTTAACTTAATGCGATCGCCATTTGTGGGTGCTAACCGCATTTTATCTGTAATTTTTGCCCCAAATCTTTGGACAATGCCTACTCTTAATTCTACATCTTTTTCGCTGACAGAACTAGATGCACCCGTCAAACCGAATAAGCACAATGTCGTTATTACTCTGAATAAACACGGGAGAACAGGGGAAACAAACAGGGGTAAGAATCTGATTTTTCGTGTTTTTTCCATGTATAACGAGGGTGGGAGTTGAAAACTATAACTCGTCCTTCTTGATGATACAGCAGGAAATAGGGAATAGGGTACGGGGAAATCTGGAAATTAATCCTGTTCCCGACCAGTTCGTTAGACCATTAATTTTGTTAGTACCTCAATTCACCCACAATATACTGCGTCCTGAGTTTTACGACTTTTAATTACCTTTGCAGGTATACCCACAGCAATAGAAAACGGTGGAATGTCTTTATTAACAACTGCACCAGCACCAATCACACTACCCTGACCAATGGTAACACCATCAATTACAGTTACTCCATGGCCTAGCCAACAGTCATCTTCAATCACAATACCCTTACGAGTTACACCTTGGTCTTTTATTGGTGAAAGAAGATCACTAAACCGATGATTATTGGCAAAGATCCCACAGTGAGATGCAATCATACAGTGTTTACCAATTTTGATGTCTCCAGGCCCAGCAATAGATACATTCGGTGCAATAAAAGTCTCATCACCAATAAGAATCCGTGTGTTGTCTAAACAGCCTATATCTACATTTCGTTCAATTGCTACTTGATTGCCTAGTGTAATTTTATTATCTGGATGTCCTTTACCGTCTAAACGTACATCTTTAAAAAGGTATACCCCATTCCCAATTTCAATACAAGAAGTACCAATAAATTCCACACCATGTTGAATGTAAACTTGTTTGCCCATGCTGGCAAATAAATTTCGATATAACAATCTCCGTAAGTTAGGACCCAAGGCAATTGTAGGAATTTCTCCTAATAAAGTAGTGAAGAGAAGTTCTTTAATTCGCTGTAATTTTGCAAAATATTTTTGGTTAATCATGGCTATATATCTCTCAAATCAATTATTTTTTACAAGCATGAAATTTGAACACCCTATATTTGTGTTTCTAGTAAGTAGGTGGGCAGAATAAAACTAATCTTTGTCAAGAAAAGCAAGTCCGTATTGCAATAGGTCTTTATCTGATCCCAAGGATAAGTTTTTAACGGCAACCTACTTAATAGTTATGAGATTATCTAGGTAGAGAGGCGCAAATAAACGTTACGGTGCAATTAATTTTCTGGGAACATTTAGACAGGGTAATGAAAAATTTCGTCAGCAGTGATGCAGCTTGGCAAATTGAAGCTATTTTTCCCCAGGCTATTCAGTGCTACGATCACACTTGATGGTAACGAATTATTTTCCAATCAAATTACATTTACTACTCAATTTTTGACAGAATTAACACTACTTTAGTTTGAGTATTATCATGTAATTTTCATTCAGTTTTTTTTAGATTTTTTAATTAAATAAATCTAGGGTGGAGTGTCTCCCACTTCTGCCATTACATTGAAATTCGCCATTGGTGCAAATAAGTAAGCACTTCCCCGACTGTTATGACGGTACTCTTGCAGCGAATTTTTGAAGTATGCTGCTCTAATCATTTTGCACACAAATTTTTTACATAACAGCTAACTCATATTATGAATAAAATGAGCAGCTTTTAATAACAATTGCTCCTAACCTTAACATATTTTTTCGTAACTGTCAATTTTTATAAATAATAGCTTGGGGAAATAAATGAGGATGTATTTATTTTGGTTCTTAGGTACTTCATAAGCAAAAAATCCCATAGACCTTAATCTGTATCAGAAATAAGACTAAATTTTGAACATGATTACAGAATATTGTCTTTTTTCTCTGTTATCTTTTACAGTTTAGACATACGCGCTATTGCCAGTGTAGAAACTCTGAAAGGGTTATTAGTTGGTGATTGCAAATTTGTAAATCACCCAATCGGATGAACCATGCGGGTGATGTATGCTTGGTGGTATCCATGATAGATTCTAAAAAATTCAGCTTATTTTATTAGTTTTCGGTTCTGGTCAAACCCCACAGGGCAAAATGAAGCCAACATAGTAAAATATCATTTTCAGCTTACATAACTGGTTCTCAATTATGCACTTAATTAAAGAAATTGTCCAACAAGCCTTAACTAGCGGTTGTTTAACCATTGCAGCCCAAAGTCAAATCCGATTGCTTTTACAAACCAATTACGACTCCGAAGACATAGATGCTTTGGTGATCTTGCAACGGTCTGTGGAGTGCGGAGAAGTTAAGCAAGAAAAATCACATAGTCAGAAAACCTACGTTCTACCTAAAAATAAAACTGCTTCATCAAATATCAAGTTGGCTTATCAGATAGCGGCAGAAATGGCTTTTGCCGCAGCATTGGCTCTAACTATGCCACAGAAACCCCAGGATCAACCTTCCTGACTGGGTAAAATATTGGTCAAAGTATCTTTTCCATGGACAAGCGATCGCTGAAAATGGGATGGTTTAGTGATGACCGTTTATAGTCAATTTTATTAAAAAATAATTAAATACTTGCAGATCATCTCACAAGGCTGGGTGGGAAAGTTCAGCAGCTAAAAATCAACAGATATACATAAATAAGACTAAAGGGAATCCCCAACAAATTATAAAAATAATATCACCCTTGGAAGGATATCGCTATTCATGTTATATTATACAGCTTGTCATAAAATAACCATTTGAGCGATCGCTTGCAGGAAAGTGGTCAACCAATGATCAAAATACAGTTAAAATTCCGTTCCAACAGCTTATTTTTTCTAGAAAAATTCTAGAATGAAACCTATGAAATCAATTATGGTAGTGGGTACAACCTCCCATGCGGGGAAATCACTATTGACCACCGCTATTTGTCGCATACTATCGCGCCGTGGCTGGAGAGTAGCTCCCTTTAAAGGTCAAAATATGGCTTTAAACGCCTATGTCACCGCCACTGGGGGAGAAATCGGTTATGCTCAGGCAGTGCAAGCTTGGGCTGCGGGAGTAGTTCCCGTGGTAGAAATGAACCCCATTTTACTCAAACCTCAAGGTGATATGACATCCCAAGTCATCCTCAAAGGTAAAGCTGTAGGTGCTGTTAATGCCAAGGATTATTACGAGCATTATTTTGAACTAGGTTGGCAGACAATTCAAGAATGTTTAAACCATTTAGCCACAGAATTTGATTTATTAGTTTGTGAAGGGGCAGGGAGTCCCGCAGAAATTAATCTCAAGCACCGTGATCTCACTAATATGCGGATAGCCAAACACTTAAACGCGCCCACATTATTAGTAGTAGATATTGACCGGGGTGGAGCCTTTGCCCATGTTGTAGGTACATTGGAACTACTAGATGCCGATGAAAGGGCTTTAATTAAAGGCGTAGTTATTAATAAATTTCGAGGACAGCGATCAATTCTCGAACCGGGAATCCAATGGTTAGAAAAGCGTATCGGTATTCCTGTTGTTGGTGTTATTCCTTATTTAGAAGAGGTGTTTCCTGCGGAAGATTCACTAGATTTATTGGAACGCAAACCTGATAAATACCAAGCTGAATTAAATATTGCTGTGATTCGTTTACCGAGAATTGCCAACTTTACTGACTTTGATCCTTTAGAATCAGAATCCTCAATTTCAGTTAAATACCTTAGTCCCAGACAAGATTTAGGACATCCAGATGCAGTAATTATTCCAGGAACAAAAACCACAATTGCTGATTTATTATTGCTACAAAAAACCGGAATGGCAGAAGCAATTCAAAATTATGCTGCTTCTGGGGGAACAGTGTTAGGTATTTGTGGCGGTTTCCAAATGTTAGGTCAAAGTATAGCAGATCCAGAAGGATTAGAAGGACAAGCAGGCAAATTTACAGGGTTGAATTTATTACCAATTAAAACTGTAATTACAGGCCAAAAAATTGCCCGTCAGCGCCAAGTTAGTTCCAATTATCCACAGATGGGTTTACCTGTCAGCGGCTTTGAAATTCACCAAGGGCGATCGCGCTTAGAACAACCAACCGGTGAACCTTTATGTTACCCTCTATTTGATGATATTAACTTAGGTTTAGTGGATAGTTGTCAATCGGTTTGGGGTACTTATTTACACGGAATTTTTGATAACGGACCCTGGCGACGTGCTTGGGTAAACCGTCTCCGTCAGCAACGAGGTTTAAAATCTTTACCCACCGGAGTTGCCAATTACCGAGAGCAACGAGAGCAGATATTAAACTCCCTAGCTAACCAAGTTGAACAGCATTTAAATTTAAACCCGTTTTTACCATAGCAAGATCAAGGACAGTGAGGAAGAAGGGGGAAAAATCACTATGAGGATTCGCTTTTTACCAGATGATGTCACCATTGAGGCTCAAGTGGGAGAAGCCCTATTAGATGCAGCAGATCGGGCAGGGGTATTTATACCCACTGGTTGTTTGATGGGTTCTTGTCACGCTTGCACTGTAGAATTAGAAGACGGGAAAGTGATCCGGGCTTGTATCACTGGAGTGCCACCAGGAAAGGACGAATTAATAATTAATTTGTCTAGTGATCCAACTTGGTAAGAAAGGGAAATCTTGCTATGGTTGAGCAGAGAAAGCGATGGTGTCTATGAATATTTATTGTAATTCCCGTGTTCCACTTTGGTATCAATAGTAAAAATAAACAAAATAAATGACTACCATAGATTCCCACAAAAAAGCCAAAGCCCTTAAAACCGGAAGCCTGCGCCCCGCCAAAGAACTCTGTAGCGAATGCGGGCTATGCGACACCTACTATATCCACTACGTCAAAGAAGCTTGCGCCTTTATCACCCAAAGAATAGACGAACTAGAAACCACCACCCATAACCGTCCCCGCAAGCTAGAAGACGAAAATGAACTTTACTTTGGAGTTCATCAAGAAATGATGTCCGCCAAAAAACAACAACCCATAAAAGGCGCGCAATGGACAGGAATAGTAAGTAGTATCGCCATAGAAATGCTCAACCGTGGCTTAGTTGAAGGAGTCGTATGTGTTCAAAACACCAAAGAAGACCGTTTTCAACCCATGCCCATCATCGCCCGCACCCCAGAAGAAATATTAGCAGCAAAAGTCAATAAACCTACCCTTTCACCCAACTTATCCGTATTAGAACAGATAGAACAATCGGGAATGAAGCGGTTATTAGTGATCGGTGTAGGTTGTCAAATCCAAGCATTACGCGCCGTAGAGAAAAAACTCGGCTTAGAAAAACTCTATGTACTCGGAACACCATGCGTAGATAACGTTACCCGTGCCGGACTGCAAAAATTCCTAGAAACCACCAGCCGATCACCCCAAACAGTAGTCAGTTATGAATTTATGCAAGACTTCCGGGTACACTTCAAACACGAAGACGGTTCAGAAGAAACAGTTCCCTTCTTTGGCTTAAAAACCAACGTCCTCAAAGACATCTTCGCCCCATCCTGTATGAGTTGCTTCGATTACGTCAACTCCCTCGCTGATATAGTTGTGGGATACATGGGCGCGCCCTTTGGTTGGCAGTGGATAGTCGTGAGAAATGATACAGGAAAAGAAATGCTGGAATTAGTAAAAGACCAACTCGACACCCAGCCCGTCATGTCCCAAGGAAACCGTAAACCCGCCGTACAGCAAAGCATACCAGCTTATGACCAAGCCGTTACCCTACCGATGTGGGCTGCAAAATTGATGGGTGTGGTGATTGACAAAATTGGACCTAGAGGCTTGGAATATGCACGGTTTTCTATAGATTCCCACTTTACAAGAAATTATTTGTATGTGAAGCGGAATTATGGGGAGAAGTTGCAAGCGCACGTACCGGAGTTTGCAAAGCGGATAGTGGGGCAGTATAAGTTACCGGAATAAAAGGCTCACGCAGAGGCGCAGAGGCGCAGAGAGTTTTTAGAGGTTGTTGACTATGCGTGTGATGCCTTCTTTTATTAGTGAGACGTTAAAGTTTATTAGTAGTCCGACTTTTTTATTAGCAAGGCGTAGATAGGTTAATAGCTGCTTTTTGTGTACTGGGTGAATAGTTTCCACTGATTTGAGTTCGACAATTACCTTGTCTTCAACTATCAAATCAGCCCGGAAACCCTCCTCCAAAACGACACCCTCATAGATGATGGGAATGATTACCTGTCTTCTCACCCCCAACTTTCGCCTCCTCAACTCAACATCCATCACCGTCTCATACACCGACTCCAACAAACCAGGTCCTAAATTACTGTGAACCTTATAGGCCACATCAACAATAACTCCCGAAATCTCATTCTCAATCATTCTCTCTGCGTCTCTGCGTCTCTGCGTGCAAAAATCTTACCTCATAAAGCCTCAATAGCCGCTTGTAAAGCTATAGAAACATGAGTCCAATGAGTCCCCCCCTGGCAATACACAATATAAGGCTCACGCAAAGGACCATCTGCCGATAACTCCAAGGTACTGCCCTCAATAAATGTCCCTCCAGCCATCACCACCTGGCTCTCGTACCCTGGCATATCATCGGGAACGGGGTCGAGATAAGAACCGATGGGCGAACACTGTTGGATGGCTTTACAGAAGGCAATCAGCTTTTTGGCAGAACCCAATTTAATGGCTTGAATGACATCCCCCCGTGGCGCTAGGGGTGCAGGATTAACTGGATAACCGAGCTTGTCAAATACATAACCTGTTAAATAAGTCCCTTTCATCGCCTCGCCCACCATCTGGGGCGCTAGAAATAACCCTTGAAATAACAGCCGATTTTGGTCAAAGGTGGCCCCCCCTTCGCTACCAATTCCCGGTGCTGTTAGCCGACAAGCTGCTGCTTCTACTAAGTCGGCACGACCAGCAATATATCCCCCCGCACTAGCGATCGTTCCCCCAGGGTTTTTAATCAACGATCCCGCCATTAAATCAGCACCTACGGCTGTAGGTTCTTGGGTTTCAATAAACTCGCCATAGCAGTTATCTACAAAACATACAGTGTGCGGGTTTTGCTGTTTGACTAAGTGGACAATTTTCTCAATCTCCCCAATTGATAAGCTAGGCCGCCAAGAATAACCGCAGGAACGTTGGATTAACACTAACTTGGTATTATCAGTGATGCTAGTGCTTAATGCTTGCCAATCTATTTTTCCTTGGGAAGTTAGCTCCAATTGGCGGTATTTTATGCCAAAATCAATTAGAGAACCTTGGCCTTGCCCCCGCAAACCAATCACTTCTTCGAGCGTATCGTAGGGAGAACCGACCACTGCTAACATTTCATCTCCAGGACGGAGGACACCAAACAGCGCGCAGGCGATCGCATGAGTTCCCGAAACAAACTGCACTCGCACCACAGCAGCTTCGGCAGCCATCACTTGGGCAAAAACTTTATCTAAAGTTTCTCGTCCTAAATCATCGTGTCCGTAACCACTTACGCCCGCAAAATGGTGCGCGCCTACACGATTTTTACGAAAGGCATCTAACACTCGTTTAAGATTATGCTTGACCTGAGCGTCAATACCAGAAAAAATTTCTAATAGTGCCTGTTCTGCTTCTTGCAGCTGCTCTAAGCTGTTCATTGTTTCCTCATCCTCAAAAAAATAAAATATAGATATGCGGATTTTAGGATCGCGCAGACTAGGCTGAACAATTTCTATTCAGGTTACTGCATGACAATTGCTACTTCTAAACCTCAAATCAACTGGGTTAATACCCTGTTTTTCATTGGACTCCACATCGGCGCCATGTTCGTTTTAGTTCCTAGTAACTTTAGCTGGAACGCTGTTGGTGTGGCATTATTACTCTACTGGGTGACTGGTGGTTTAGGCATTACCCTTGGATATCACCGTCTTGTAACTCACCGCAGTTTTCAAACACCCAAGTGGTTAGAGTATGTCTTGGTTATTTTCGGGACTTTCTCCTGCGAAGGTGGTCCAATTGAGTGGGTCGGTACACACCGGATACATCACTTATACTCGGACACCGAGAAAGATCCCCATGATTCAAACAAAGGTTTTTGGTGGAGTCACATGGGTTGGATGATCCATTTCGCCCCTGCTCACGCGGAAGTTCCTCGCTTCACCAAAGACATTATTGATGACCCAGTTTATCAGTTTTTACAGAAAAATTTTATTTCCCTGCAAATTGGTCTGGGACTGCTACTCTATTTTCTAGGCGGCTGGTCTTTTGTCGTTTGGGGAATTTTCTTCAGGATTATCTGGGTTTACCATTGCACCTGGTTGGTTAATAGCGCCACCCATCAATTTGGCTATCGTAGTCATGAATCAGGCGATAACTCTACTAATTGCTGGTGGGTAGCCCTCTTAGTATTCGGTGAAGGCTGGCACAATAATCACCACGCTTACCAATACTCAGCCCGTCATGGCTTGGAATGGTGGGAAATTGATTTAACTTGGATGACAATTCAATTACTGCAATTACTTGGTCTAGCTACAAATGTGAAGCTGGCAGATAGGAAGCAGTGAATCAACACTATTAAATAGTCATACAGTCAATAGTCTTAGAGTCAATCATTTTTTGACTTCCGATTATTGACTCTTGGCTGAGAAGTGTTGACAGATTTTACATCAGCAAGCATAGATTTTAGGGGGCTTTGTAGTTCCACTGTTCGGGGTTCCCGATTAACAACGAGCATGAGATAAATACATAAGCTTTTTGGAACTATTAATGTTTTTTCCCAGGTAACTAAATATTTTTTGGCAAATTCAAAAATTGCCGGCAAAATTTTTTGCAGGTGCGCTATGGTAACTTAGGTTGCTATAATCCTAAGAATTAATGTTACAAAACTTTGCGAGAAGTCGCTTTTGAGTGATTTTGTAAGGGAGTTTGTTTTTTTCAGGTATTCATGACTACAACAACAATTAACAGCAAGATCAATAACGTCTCTACAGACCTTGGTAAATCTGAACTCAAGCTCAAAGATATTATCAAAAGTCTGCCAAAAGAATGTTTTCAGAAAAATAGTCGCAAAGCTTGGACACAAGCAACACTTAGTATCTTGTTAGCTGGCTTAGGCTACTTATTCCTGGCAATATCTCCTTGGTTTCTGTTGCCTTTAGCCTGGATTTTTACAGGAACTGCTTTAACAGGTTTTTTTGTGATCGGACATGATTGTGGTCATCGTTCCTTTGCTAAACGTCGTTGGGTCAATGATTTAGTTGGGCATTTATTTATGATGCCTTTAATCTACCCATTTCATAGTTGGCGGATTAAACATAATTATCACCATAAACATACCAACAAGCTGGATGAAGATAATGCGTGGCATCCCATTAGAGTAGAAGTTTTTGAAACTTGGGATAAAACAAGACAGTCGGCTTTTGCATTGTTTATGCAGAAACGTCTCTGGTGGGTAGGTTCAATTGGACATTGGGCGGTTGTGCATTTTGATACCCAGAAGTTCCAGAAAAAAGATCAAGCTGGTGTTAAGCTTTCTATTGCTGTAGTAGTGTTATTTGCTGCAATTGTTTTCCCTACACTGATTATCACCACGGGGTTTTGGGGGTTTATTAAATTTTGGTTTATCCCCTGGTTGGTTTACCATTTTTGGATGAGTACATTCACCATTGTCCACCACACTGCGTCTGATGTTCCTTTTAAAACAGCTAATAAGTGGAACGAAGCTTTAGCACAGTTATCTGGAACTATTCATTGTGATTATCCCCGTTGGGTAGAAATCTTTTGTCACGATATTAACGTCCACGTTCCCCATCATATTTCTACTGCTATTCCTTCCTATAATTTGCGGTTGGCTTACAGCAGCATTAAAGAAAATTGGAGCAGTTATCTCCATGATGAATGTCAGTTTTCTTGGACTTTAATGAAGCAAATTACAAATGAGTGTCAACTCTACATACCTGAAGTTGGGTATAAGAGTTTTGCTGAATATTACACAGATCGATAAATTCAGGATTTAGGATGATGGTTATGACTTTAACTTTTATCCTTATTCCTTTAATTTTGGCAATTATCCAGGCCTGAATATGGTTAGAAAAATTGCCTATATCTTTCTGCTTTTTATTGGGCAAATGTTATGGCAGGAGTCAGGAGTCAGGAGTCAGGAGTCAGGAGTAAAACCCCGTTTTAAAAGGAGTTTTATGAATGGCTTAGGCCTAACTGCGCTAACAATTGATGTCCTAACTACCTTGGCTGTTGCTATATTTATCAGTTCCAAAATACTTCTGCTTTTACATCCAACCAAAAAATCCAGTGCAATTAGATACAATCAATCTCAATCATTCCGATCGCTCTCAATCATCTGAAGAACTAACTAAATTACCCTTTACTCTTCAGGATTTAAAAGCTGCCATTCCTGCTGAATGTTTTCAGCCTAGTGTGATTAAGTCACTGTATTATTTTTTTCGTGATATTTTGATTATCGGTCTGCTATATGCGATCGCTAATTATCTAGATTCTTGGTATTTCTGGCCTATTTTCTGGTTAATGCAAGGAACTATGTTTTGGGCTTTGTTTGTAGTTGGCCATGACTGCGGACACCAATCTTTTTCTAAACATAAATGGCTGAATGATTTGATTGGTCATCTTTCCCATACTCCCATCCTCGTACCTTATCACGGTTGGCGGATTAGCCACAGAACTCACCACAAAAATACAGGCAGTTTGGAGAATGATGAAAGCTGGTATCCTGTATCTGAATCTGAGTACGATGAGATGCCTTTATTGCAAAAAATAGGGCGTTTTTATATTTTCCTATTAGCTTATCCAGTGTATTTGTTTAAGCGTTCTCCTGGTAAAGAAGGCTCTCACTTTTCACCTAACAGCCCACTGTTTAAGCCTTCGGAAAAATGGGATATTATCACTAGCACAACACTCTGGATTTCCTTTGTTGGTTTGTTAGGTTTACTCACCTATCAATGGGGTTGGATGTGGTTGTTGAAATACTACGCTGCTCCCTACATTGTGTTTGTAATTTGGCTGGACTTAGTGACATTCTTACACCACACCGAGCCTGAACTTCCTTGGTATCGTGGTGAAGAATGGACTTTCCTCAAAGGTGCAGTTTCTAGTATTGATAGAGACTACGGTTTTATCAATCATATTCATCACGACATTGGTACTCATGTTGCTCATCACATTTTCTTGAATATGCCTCATTACAATTTGTTGAAGGCAACTGAGGCAATTAAACCAATTATGGGTGAATATTTCCACGAATCTCATGAGCCAGTTTGGAAGTCTTTGTGGCGTTCTGCTACTACGTGCCACTTTGTACCAGATAATGGAAGTAAGGTTTACTATACTTCCAAGAATAATCAGGATTAGCATTAGGCAAGGTAGGGTGGGCATTGCCCACCTTGACTTTGATTTGGGCAGTGTCAAGCAGCAACAGTGTTTCACCTCCTGCCACCTGCTTCAGCAATTTGGGTTAAATTCCTAGACGTTGATAAATTTGATCCAAGTGTCTGAGATGATATTGCGGATCAAAACAGGCTTCTATTTCTGCTGGGGATAAATTTTGAGTGACGCGAGGATCTTGACTGATTAAATGGCGAAAATTTCCCTCCGGTTTGTTCCAAACAGCATGAGCAGTGGTTTGAACGATCGCATAAGCTTCTTCTCTGTTCAATCCCTTATCAATTAAGGCCAACAACAAACTTTGACTGAAAACCACACCCCCATAACAGTTGAGATTGCGTTCCATATTTTGGGGATGAACTAGGAGATTTTTTACCAGGTCGGTTGCTTCTTTAAGCATAAAATGTGTCAAAATACAAGCATCTGGTAAAATTACCCGTTCGACAGAGCTATGGGAAATATCCCGTTCGTGCCAAAGGGCTACATCTTCTAAAGCTGCACCGGCATAACTTCTCACCAGTCGCGCCATACCCGTAAGTCGCTCAGAACGGATGGGGTTACGCTTGTGAGGCATAGCACTAGAGCCTTTTTGACCTTTGGCAAAGTATTCTTCTACTTCTAAAACGTCTGTTCTTTGCAGATTGCGAATTTCTACAGCAAACCGTTCTAGGGAAGCGGCTAGTAAGGCTAATTGCTGCACATAGTCGGCATGACGATCGCGGGAAATAACTTGTGTCGAGGCGGTATCAGGTTGCAATCCCAGTTTTTCACAAGCGATCGCTTCTACACGGGGTTCGATGTTGGCATAGGTTCCCACTGCACCGGATATTTTACCAACGGCGATCGCTCTTCGCAAAATTTGCAGCCGTTCTTTATTCCGCAAAACTTCCGCTAACCACCCGGCCAACTTAAAACCAAAGGTAATTGGTTCAGCATGAATCCCATGCGATCGCCCAATCATCACTGTATAACGATGTTCTTTGGCTTTTTGACGAATCGCCCCAATCAAATCTTCCAAACGCTCTAACAATACATCTAGACTAGCCACTAATTGGAGTGCTAAAGCTGTATCTAATACGTCTGAGCTTGTTAGCCCTAAGTGAATATACCGTCCTGCATCACCTACATATTCATTAACATTTGTTAAAAAGGCGATCACATCATGGCGAACTTCAGCTTCAATTTCTAGCACCCGCTTGGGGTCAAAATTTGCCTTGGCTTTAATTTCTTCAACTGCTTCAGATGGAATGTAACCTAATTCAGCCTGAGCTTCGCAAACAGCAATTTCCACTTGCAGCCAGGTTTTCAGTTTATAGGTTTCACTCCACAGATTGCCCATTTCCGGCAAAGTATAACGCTCAATCACATTTCAGCATATAATACAACCGTAATATTCTACAAGAAATTCGGCTGCAAGCCCCAAAAAGTTAGGAAGAAGAAGAGGGGGGCAGCACTTTGGTTCGGCTGCGCTCACCAACCACGGCTACGCTCAGTGACCGGGGGCAGGGGGCAGGGGGAAAAAAGGTTTTAGCCTTGTTTACTTTTCTTCTAGTAAATACTACTGATTTTTAAAATCTGCCGTAGTTTATTTTAAGTTGAAATGCTGACGGCTTGATTTTTTTAGATGAAAATATCTCAATAAGTAATTAAAAATACGGCTTTATCTATTATTTAAAATACAAAGGTTTTCTATTAGCTACTAAATTTAAGTTTATATGTGAATCCTTAACGTTTACTTAAACGTGAGGTGATAGCATTTACTGAGTCCGTTATTCTGTCGATAAATTAGTTTTACTACAGATAGTGTTTCTAGTTATTCACTTTTGCCAAAATTATATTAGTTTACATAATCAATGATAAAAGATGCGATCGCTAGATTTGATTAATCAACTAATATTCCGTAAAAGAGACGTGACATTAAGATTTTGCCTAGCAATACAACTGAACAACCTTTTTAGAAACATTAGCTAGAGCAGTTTTGCGGATTTAAAAGAGTATAAATTTTACCTTAAATTCAAGGATTGAAAGATGCTGGCTGTGGATAGCACGACTACTACTGACGAGCGGAACTTAAAACTAGATTCAACTTTGCAGGAACTACCCGTTTGGACTGTTCAAATGGAGTCAGACAATCCAGGCGGTGAATTAGCTAAACTTTTTGAGCAAGATCCTTTATTACCAGGAATTATTCTGACTAAAAATCACCAATGTTTGGGAATGATCTCCCGTGGGTTATTTTTTGAGCAAATGAGTCAGCCCTATGGTTTGGCGTTATTTGCAAGAAGGCCAATTGAATATTTTTATAATTCTCTGCAACCACAAACACTTGTACTACCACAAAATCAGCCAATTGTGGAAGCTACGCAAATGGCTTTAGGGCGATCGCCTGAATTAGTTTATGAACCAATTTTAGTTACAGATCAATCTTCTGGGTATGGAATACTCGATTTCCATCAGTTACTTTTAGCCTATTCCCAAATTTATGTTTTAACTTTAACTCGATTACAAAAGGAAAAAGAACGAGCCAGAATAGCACGGGCAGATTATCGTGATCTTCAACATAACTATACTCGATTACTACAAAACGAAAAAATGATCGCTTTGGGGCAACTTGTAGCTGGTATTGCCCATGAAATTAACAATCCCATGAATTTTATCTATGGTAATCTCAACTACGCTATTCAATACGTCGAAGAGATTATGTATATGCTGAAATGTTATCAGCAGAACCAGACTTATTCAGAAATGTTATTGCAGGCAAAAAATCAAGGGATTGAAATCGACTTTATCATGGAAGATTTGCCTAAATTGTTATCTTCCATGATGGTTGGTGCTACCCGAATTAATGAAATTGTTTTATCTTTGCGTAATTTTTCTCGGTTAGATGAAGCAGAAATTAAATCTGTTAATATTCATGAAGGTATAGATAATACATTAATAATTCTTCAAAATAATTTAAAAGCTAAACCTGATCGTCCAGAGATTAATCTAATTAAAGAATATGGAGATTTGCCATTAGTAGAATGTTATGCTGGGCAAATGAATCAGGTATTTATGAACATCATAGCCAATGCTATTGATGCCCTTTCTGAAAGTTATAATGTATGGAAAGCAAATGGTAATTTATCTTCTTCAATCCAGAAACCTTTAACAATTTGTATTCGCACGGAATTAGATTCTCATAACCAAGCAGTGATTAGAATTGCTGATAATGGTATGGGAATACCAGAGGAAATACAAAAACGATTATTTGATCCTTTCTTTACTACTAAACCTGTTGGTAAAGGTACAGGGTTAGGATTATCTATCAGTTATCAAATTATAGAAAAACATTGTGGTCAAATTTCTTGTATATCTAAAGTAGGAGAAGGGTGTGAGTTTGTTGTTAAAATCCCAATTATATTTGAGAATGCAGCACAAAAAATAGTATCTTAATTGTCAAGCTTACAACTTTAGATGATATTAACAATGTTTCTAAAGCTGTTGTATTCTCGTAAATTCGCAAATGTATTGTATAATTACAGCACTAGCAAAAGAAGATTCCCATGAAAATGTTTATTACAGGTTTAATGACAGCAATACTTGTCGGGTGTGCAGGATCAAAGACACCTTCAACCCCTGTATCCAGTAATGAAAAAATTGACTTCGCCAAGGGCTTGGCTTTAAAAGATGACAAGCGTGAAGCTGCTGATATTGCAGTCTATCGGCAAAAGTTGGATAAACTTAAAACATTATGTTTTGAATCCGAAGATAAATTGGCGGGAATGATTTACGCGAATGCGAAGCAGAATAAAGCGGCTGGATTCGATTGGTCTACAAATATAGATACTTTAAATTCCTACATACAAATGGCCGAGTCAGGATTTGAACGTAAGCCAGGGAGTTGTTTAGAGATTTATTCGCGACTTAAAGAAGATTAACAAGCATAGCATCTAGTGAGTCAAATCAATAAATGATTAAAGGGTTTTTAACCTATTACTCACTGTATAAAGAGTTTAATATTCCAATTTAGCTTATAAGCTAAACGCTTATTTATGTGATTTTTTACCATTTTTACCAAACTTTTTGTTTATCCTTCTCGCCAACCTATAAATAATTGCTTTTGACCATTAAATTAAGAAGTAAAGGAGGGTAAAAAACCCCCTTTTTTTTAACTTCTAATTTTGTGAACTATCTTGAGAGAATTTTTTATTAACAGTTCTAATGTCTTCTCCATTAGAGGCTGTGGCTGTCATCAGATAGTTAGCCGTGTTATTGACAAAGGGAACACGCCACTCGAAAGTTCCATCAGATTTGAGTGTAAGATTACGACCATCAATCGTAACTTTTGCACCTGGTTGAGTAGCCCCATGAATAATTAATTCAGTGTCTGTTACTAACCAGAAGTCTGCACTAGGACGACTGAAAATACGAATAGTACCAGAACGGGCTAAACACAACCAGCGATCGCCATTAATAACATAACCAATTTCTGTCATGTAATCGCGATCGCCCAGAGGAATAGCCACATAGCGATCGTCCACAGCTTCTTCACATTCATATTGTTGTATTAGCTGGGGAATTTCATAACTAAGATCCATATCTGTGACATCGTATAGACGCACAGCTAAAAGAATACTAGCTTGTTTTTGCAGCACTTCCTTTTCAGTTTCAGGAACATACCAAGAAACATAAGCCCATTTAGGAGTTCTAGGTGTGAAAACAATACTACTGTCACCACTCACATCTAATAAACTAATAATTTCTGTGGTTTTGCTTTCTTCTAGTAACTCTAATTGGGGATTGCTTGAAATTTCATCAATACTAGCAATTAAAGCATCATTTTCATTTGTGGCTAGGATATCACTTGCTGCTGGTAATTCCTGAAATAATTCTTCTACCAAACCTTCGTTGATTTCAGTTTCATTACTACCACTCAACAGTTCAATTAAAGCATCACTTTCATTTGTGGCTAGGATATCACCTCCTGCTGGTAATTCCTCAGATACTTCTTCTACCAAACCTTCGTTGATTTCAAGTTCATTACTACCACTCAAAAGTTCATTTGTGGCTAAAATATCACCTGTTGTTGGTAATTCCTCAAATACTTCCTCTGTCGAATCGCCTTTAATTTCAGGTTCATGATTACCACTCAAAAGTTCATTTGTGGCTAAAATATCACCTGTTGTTGGTAATTCCTCAAATACTTCTTCTAGCAAACCGTCGTTGATTTCAGTTTTATTACTACCACTCAAAAGTTCATTTGTGGCTAAAATATCACCTGCTGCTGGTAATTCCTCAGATACTTCTTCTGTCGAATCGCCTTTGATTTGAGTCTTACTTGTTAACGAATACCATAACTCTTTTAACTTATCTGGTAACTTAGAATCAGAAATTGTTATTTCATCTATCGGTATTTCCAATTCAGACCCATCATCTAGTACATCAATAAATTCTGATAGCGAATTTGTCGAATCACCAGTTAATTCTACCTCTGAAGTTGTCAAATCATCATTAGATGCTTCTGTTAGCATATCAATCAAATCTAACAATGACGTAACGGAATCATTTGCTGGTACTTCTAATCCTATATCCGGTGACTCTGCGGATGAATTAGTGAGATTATTCTCACCTACTTCTAATCCTATATCTGGTAAGTCTGGGGATGAATTAGTAGTATTTTCTTCAAGTAATACAACTGATGAACTTAGTAATTCTGACAATGAAATAGTTGAATTATTTGAAGTCGATTCTACTGGTGAATCCAATAGCTTTGATAACGAAATACTGGAATTATTTTGAGCTAATGCTGCTGGTGCATCGAGTAATTCTGATAACGAAATACTGGAATTATCTGTTAATCTTTCTCCATTAACTGCATCATTTTGAATTTGGGAATAGTGAGAATTAGGAACAACCACTGGTGCTTCGGTGTCCCATACTACTTCGCCACAATCAAGAGTAATGTTATCAGTAGCAATATCAAGATTGCTTATTTGTTCTGGTTTACTATCTGCTAAAGTTGTATTGTTAGTTGATTCAGATTTACTATTATTTGAAGGTGATTGGTAATTAATTTCTGTTGGCTTGATTTCTTTATTTGGCACATTAGAAGTGGGCGCTTGTAATGAATTATTTGTTTGATTAAGCTGGCGTTTTCCACCAAATAACCAAGGTATAGACCCAACAAACCCAGATATTAAAATAGCAGGAAATAGCATCCAAATTGGTACATTTTCTTCTAACAAAGGGTTATTGTTGATAGCATTCATCAACTCAGGCTCATTCCCAGAACTATCTTGACTAGGTGTTTTATTGGTTTTTTCGTTAGTAGGATAGTTCGATTGAGACATTGGTGTTGATTCTGTTTCTTGGGAAGAAGTAGTTGCTACAGATGTGTTTTCATTGGTTATCGTATTGGAATTTACCTGAGTAAAACTTTGCAATGTCATAGTAGAGATAGCAGCAGCTTCATCTTTTCTACCTGACTCTATTGCCTTTTTTCCTGGGGATGCGAGAGTGTACCCTAAAAAACTCGTTACTTTTGGGCTAGGATTTTTTTTGTAAACGTAAACCAAAGGTTGGGTAAAAGGATATGTAGAATCATTGGGATGAGTTTGATCGATCTTGATCACTCGGACATTTACTAATTGGGATACTTGATTAGCGATCGCATAGCTAATACCGTCTTTCCCTAACTGTTGAATAATTTTACCAATGTCATTATCAGCTATTTGTATAGCATTAGAACCTGTGGCAAATTCAGCAGTTTTAAAAACTGGGTATGGACGAAAATTATTCCGAGTTTCGCTGGTTGGAGGATGATCTATAAACCGGATCTTACCCGCAGTTCCTCCCAATTCTGACCAATCTGTAATTTCTCCTCGAAAGATTTTAGCGAATTGTGTACTCGTTAAAGTTCCTTTGAAAGGATTGTTTGCACCTACAATGATGGCGATCTTTTCGCGGTGTAAAAGGATTTGTTCTAGACCTTGCTCTTTTTCCTCTGGGGTTAGTCCCCGGGCGATCGTTGCCACATCTATTTTGCCATCTAGCAAATATTTCAGCGCCACATCAGTATCATTATACCCAACTTCTACTTTCGTCCCAGGGAATTGTTGCTCAAATTCGGTTTTTAGGCTTTGATTGATTGCTAACAGGTTAATAGAACCATCAATTTGTACGACAGTTCCCTTTTCCACGGTTTCCGGTAATGGAAAGGTAGGATTGTTAGCTGCATGAACCATCAAAGGTGCTGATATCAAGAAACTAACTGCCATTGGGGTTGTAGCTAAGGCCAGCCATAAACCCAGACTAAGAATTGCACTATCTTTTTTCTCTTGTTGCCACATAAATCCCTTATCAATATCAAGGAAATTGCCAGCCTATCTTTACTCAAGATGTTCTCTCTCTGTAAGAGATAGACTAATTATACAACTTTGATATATTTATCCAAGTTACCAAAGTGACTAAGGATAAATATAAACTTCAGTGTAGTCTATCGAATATGCTAGTAATATTAGTCGATAATTGATTTTTGTGATTATTTGACAATAAATTTACCGTGTTTCTAATTTATAAAGATTTATGAATAATCACTCATTTCCCCAAAGTTAAATTATTTCCCATACCTTGCACCCACACCCATTAATTTCAGGAATTACGGAAGATTAACGTATTCTCGTCATTGTGAGGCTTCCGTAACAATCTCAAACCCTGATGTTTCGTATCCCATGCGTAACTCGTGTATGTAAATAAAAGTACGAGGGTATTGCTCTGCCCTTCTTCTATTCCAATACTTCTCGGTTAAGGAGTGTAGAGACGTTCCATGGGTAGGGATTCTCGTCCCTACAGGGGTTTTCGGCTCACAAATTTGTTTAACCGAGCAGTATTGTCTTCTATTCTTCTTCCTGACTCCTGACTCCTGACTCCTGACTCCTAACCAAAAGATTTTTATGCAAGTCCTACTTAGTGCGTAAGTCATAGCAACTTAGATTATGATCTCATATAGAAGATAGTCTTTTACCTTTGAGATATCCAGTTTAGATTTATGACCAATATCTACACCGTAGAAATTACCCACCAAAAGCAAATCCACACTTTGCAAGTCCCGGAAAATGAAACTATTTTATCAGTGGCAGAAGCTGCTGGGTTAGATTTCCCTGCTTCTTGTCATGCTGGGGTTTGTACAACTTGTGCTGGTCAAATTACCCAGGGAAAAGTAGATCAAAGTGAGGGTATGGGTGTCAGTCTAGAATTACAAGAACAAGGCTATGTATTGCTTTGCATTGCTAAACCGCTTTCTGATTTAAAAATTGAAACAGAAAAAGAAGACGTAGTTTATCAGTTGCAATTTGGTAAAAAATAGTTAAAAAAGGAGGGATAGAGACTGAATTATGGTATTTCATTTTAATTCTCCATCCTTGCTATGATTAAATCATCAATACGCAAAATTTAGTGCCATGACTACCCATTTTATAACCGCAGAAATTGATCTCCAAGAAACGCCCACAGAATTACAACAAGCAATAGAGACAGAATTGAAAAAACAAGGTGAAGCACTCCGTTGGGCAATTACTTCTGTAGATGAGGAACAGCAAAAGGCAACTGTGGAAGCGGTTGTAACTACAGTCAGCGTGGAGTGAATATTGGGGATTTGCCCTGAGATTCTATGCAACGCCCATATACAGCCATTTTAATGATACCCACGGGGATTGGGGCAGCTATTGGCGGTTATGCCGGAGACGGTTTGCCAATAGCTAAATTAATTTCACAGGTGTGCGATCGCTTAATTACTCATCCCAATGTCTTAAATGCTGCTAGTTTATACTGGAATATCCCCAATGCTTTCTATGTAGAAGGTTATGGTCTTGACAAATTCGCGGCTGGAGAATGGGGTTTACGTCCTGTTCATGGTAACAGAGTTGGGTTACTTTTAGACCAGGGCATTGAACCAGAATTAATGTTGCGACATCTGCAAACAGCCGATGCAGCTAGGGCAACTCTAGGGTTGACGGTGACAAAACCTGTAATTACCGATGCACCCTTAAACGTGGAATTGCGTACATCTCCATCTGGTGTAAGTTGGGGGACAATTGGCAACCCAGATAGTTTATTAAGGGCAGCCGAGAAATTGATTACAAAAGAGAAAGCAACAGCGATCGCTGTAGTTGCCCGGTTTCCTGATAACATAGATCCACAGGCAGCCCAAAACTACCGACATGGTAAAGGCGTAGATCCCCTAGCAGGTGCAGAAGCAGTAATTAGTCATTTATTAGTGCGAACATTTCAAATACCTTGCGCCCATGCTCCCGCCCTTGCTCCATCACCTGTTGATCCTCACTTGTCCCCTCGTTCAGCCGCCGAAGAACTGGGTTACACCTTTCTACCCTGTGTTCTAGTTGGCTTGAGTAATGCCCCCCAATTTATTGTCAAAAAAGAACTTACCAATTCTTTAGCAATAGATATTTGGGCAGATCAAGTTGATGCTGCGATCGCCCCCGCAAATGCCTGTGGTAGCAGTGCCTTACTCAGTTTAAGCCAACAGCAATGTCAAATAATTACAGTGACAGAAAATCAAACTCTCATAGAAGTTTCTGCTTCAGCATTGGGGATAAAATCCATTCAGGTAAACTCCTATTTAGAAGCTGTAGGTGTCTTGCTTGCTCATAAAGCCAACATTAATCTATCTGCTATTAGTCCACGTTATGGATTGTAGATCAAAATTTCTCATATTTTTTCTGTATCCTCAGTTCCAAATCCTTAAATACTCGTGATTGAAAAACAAAACCAAGAACCAGAAATCCCCTATTTAACACGCATCCAAATCCTTGTGGCTATGGGTGTAACAGCCATAATTTTGTGGATTATTGCCAAGTTGTGGTTACGCTTTGACAATATTATTTTATTTGAATGGCACTGGTATACAAGAGATGTATTTTTAGGACTTGGGTTAGGTGTAACAATCACAGTTTTAAGTGGTTTAGCCTATCGTTTGATTCCCCGCTATCGTCAAAGCGCAAATTATTATTTAGAACTCGTACTCAAGCCTTTAGCCTTACCAGATTTGATTTGGCTAGGATTGCTACCAGGATTAAGTGAAGAATTATTATTTCGGGGAGTAATGTTGCCAGCTTTAGGTGGTAATCATTTAGCTGTCGTTATCTCAAGTTTATGCTTTGGTGTTTTACATTTGAGTGGTGCAGAACAATGGCCTTACGTGGTTTGGGCAACAATTATCGGCATTATTTTAGGATATAGCGCCCTATTTAGTGGTAATTTATTAGTACCCATTGTTGCCCATATTGTCACCAATATATTATCTAGCTATTGGTGGAAAATACAGCAGAAATAGATATAAGAACCCAGGAGTCAGGAGTCAGGAGTCAGAATATTTATGAAATCAGGAGTAGAGAGAAGTTAGATTTTCTCGAAATCATCATATTGGAATCGAAAAGCTTTTATTAGTCTGAGATCCTGAATACTTATACTAAATCTATAGCCTTTCTTCGTCTAATGAAGTACAAAATTATCTGCTTTCATCTGCGTCCATCTGCGTTTAATTATTACTGCTTGTACATCACTTAAATGGGAATTGCTATAATGAATGTAAAACTCCAGTCCGAAAAAGATAATCTACAGGTAAAACCCGATTTAAAAATAGATAAAGAATCAGAAAAAGAAGAAATTCTATGTTCTCATTGTCAACGGACTGCTACAAACGGTATTAAATGTAAAGGTATTTGTGTAGCTGATAATAACTATTGAGACAGATTTAAAAATAAAAATTTTAACTGGTTCGTAATCAGCATTTGAGCCACCATTACGAACCAGAATTAAATTCTCTTTTCTCTCTACTGCCAAACGTAGATAAGCAGAAATAAGACAATCCAAATTACATCAACAAAGTGCCAAAACAACGAAGTTGCATTTACACCATAGTGACCGTTATCGTAATTTCCAGGAATGAAAGAACGCAATAAAATAATTGACTGCAACAGAATACCGGTGAAAACGTGCAAACCGTGAAACCCTGTCAGTAAATAGAACATTCCACCAAATACACCATCCGTAAAGCCAAATTCTAATTCACTCCATTCCACAGCTTGTCCATACAAAAAGTAACTGCCCATCAGCATTGTAGCGCCAAGAAATAGGCGGAATTGTTGTAAATTATCGCGTTTGAGAGCTACTTCTGCTAAGTAAATCACAAAACTACTAGCAACCAGAACCACCGTGTTAATCGCAGGTGCTACAATTTCCAGCCCTGAAACTTCCGCAGGTAGCCAGTTAACCGTTGTAGTTTTGTAGATAAAATATCCAGCGAAAAAACTTAGAAAAATGACACTTTCGGATAAGAGAAAAACAATAAAACCAAACATTTTATTGCCTTCTTCATCATGTTCATGTTCCTCTGTACTGTGATGTAACTCATCGGGGTTAATGGAACTATCCATTGGTTAAATTCTCCTTAATTAGAGTTTCGCGCAAAGTCGCAAAGAAGAAAAGATTTTATTCCTCTGTGTTCTCTGCGTCCTCTGCGGTTCGTTATTCTTGAGAAGCGATTAAAGGCTCAGACTTGCCATAACCGTAAGGTTCACTAATCACAATCGGAATTTCTTCAAAATTCTCTACAGGTGGTGGAGAAGAAATTGTCCACTCCAAACCGATCGCTCTCCAAGGATTATTAGATGCTTTTTCACCTTGCATCCAAGAAATCAACATATTGAAAATGAAAGGCAAAGTAGACATCCCTAACAAGAAAGCACCAAGACTGGCCACAACATTCCAGCCAGTGTACTCTGGTGCATAGGAAGCAACCCGACGTAACATCCCTTGTAAACCTAAAGGGTGCATGGGCAAAAAGTTGAGGTTAGTACCAATAAAAGCTAACCAAAAGTGAATTTGTCCCCAACCTTCCGAATACATCCGGCCAGTCATTTTAGGGAACCAATGATAGATGGCTGCATACATCCCCATCGTCACTGTTCCGTAAAGAACATAATGGAAATGACCAACTACAAAATAGGTGTTGTTAACGTGAATATCCACCGGCACAGAAGAAAGCATAATGCCGGTAATACCAGCAAAAACAAACATGATCAACCCACCCAAAGCGAATAACATCGGCGTGGTTAAACGCAATTTTCCGCCCCAGATAGTTGCTACCCAAGCAAATACCTTAATCCCTGTGGGGATTGAAACAAACATGGTAGTTAACATGAAAATCAACCGCATCCAACCAGGAGTACCACTGGCGTACATATGGTGTACCCAGACGATCGCACTCACAACGGCGATTAACATCGAAGAAACAGCCACGACTTTGTAGCCGAACAAAGGCTTGCGGGAATAAACAGGGAATATCTCCGAAAAAATCCCAAACACAGGCAGAATAATCACATACACCGCCGGATGGGAATAAAACCAGAAATAATGCTGGAACATCACTGGATTCCCGCCTTTACTGGGGTCAAAAAAGGCAGTACCCACAGTTAAATCTAGCAACAGCATCACCGCGCCAGCCGTTAAAGCCGGAAGTCCAAATAATTGGATAATTTGGGCGCTAAATACAGCCCAAACAAATAGGGGCATTCTAAAGAAACCCATCCCAGGAGCGCGCATTTTGACGATAGTGGTGACAAAGTTCACAGCCCCCATAATCGAGGACACACCGGAAATCGCCACCGCTAAAAGCCAAAGAACCTGACCGTTAATTAAATGACCTGTGGGGTTTTGCAAACTGACAGGGGGATAAGACCACCAACCAGCTTGGGCGGGTCCACCGGGAACGAAAAAGCTACTCATCAGGAGGATTCCCACCACGGGAACCATCCAAAAAGCGACGGCGTTGAGGCGAGGAAAAGCCATATCTCGCGCCCCAATCATCAAGGGTACGAGATAGTTAGCTAGACCAACTAGAGAGGGAAATGTCCACAGGAACAGCATGACAGTTCCGTGCATGGTGAACATTCCGTTGTATACGGTGCGATCTACCAAATCTGATTCTGGGGTGATCAGTTCTCCCCGGAGAATCATGGCGAAGATACCACCAACGAGGAAAAACAGAAAGGAGGTAACGAGGTATTGAATCCCAATTACCTTGTGGTCTGTACTAAACGTGAAATATTCTTTCCAGCCAGTTGGTGAGTGATGTTGTTCACCAGGGCTGTTAACGGCGATATTAGTCATCTTTTTAACCGGGGAAATTAACTAAAGGAGGTGCGGCGGGTTTAACAGTTTCCCAACCGGTTTTGAGATTGCGACTAGCTGCTTGGGCATATTCTGATGCAGCTTGATTAGGTGCGGGTGTAGGGATGTGGGTAGCAGCTTTGTCCAACCACTCGTGATAATTGGTGGAATCTTCCACAATCACGTTTGCTTGCATGGTGGCAAAATATGTACCGCTATACTGAGAATCGGTAAGACTATATTTACCGTTGCGGATTGGAGTAAATTCAAAATCAATAGCCCGACCAGGAATTATATCTTGTTTGAGACGGAAAGCGGGGATGTAGAAACCGTGGAGTACATCTTCTGATTCTAGAATTAGACGAACACGGCGATCGCTAGGTAAATGCAATTCTGTACTGGTGACATTGTTTTCTGGGTAATGGAAAACCCAAGCCCATTGTTTAGCCAGGACATTAATCTTTTCCACAGATTCCTCTGCATTTTCCCCTGGTGCTTCTTCTGGGGATGCGGCATAGGCTGAAGCCATCTGCATGGGATTATGCAGGTGTAGCAATTCATTAGGCCCTTGAATCGCCATTTGTTCATAAACTTGGTAACTGTAAGTAGCAATCCACAAAACCAACATAATGGGGATAGCAGTCCAAACAACTTCCAGAGTCACATTACCTTCAATGTGGGGTCCATCATTCAAATCATAAGATTTAGCGCGATGGAAAGTAATGGAATACAAAAGAGTGCTGGTAACACCCAAAAAGATAAAAGCACCTAAAGTTACCAAAAAGCTAAACAAATCATCAATCAACACAGATTCGGCTGCGGCTTGGGGGGGAAGCCAAGAATAAGCACTTTTACCGATCGCCATACTAATTAAACCAATAACGATCGCCCCCGTGGATATAGTCAAAAAATTGACAATTTGCCGGATATTCATAACTTCCTTCTTCTTCCTTTTTCTTCCCGTTCTTAGCGTCTATCCCTACGGGAGGCTTTGCCAACGCGGTTCACTAAATCCGTACCCTTCCAACACAAAGGAAGTATTTCTGATCTCGACATTCCGAGTTCAAAGCCTGAAGTTCTGAGTTCAAAGCCTGAAATTCCGAGTTCAAAGCCTGAAGTTCCGAGTTCAAAGCCTGAAGTTCCGAGTTCAAAGCCTGAAATTCCGAGTTCAAAGCCTGAAGTTCCGAGTTCAAAGCCTGAAGTTCCGAGTTCAAAGCCTGAAGTTCCGAGTTCAAAGCCTGAAGTTCCGAGTTTGTTACCTAATTCTTATTACCCAGCACAGTATTAACGTCTTCACCCAAACGCAACAAACTATCAGCCGTATTATGAACACCAAACTCGGCGGCTAATTGCGCTCCCAAAGTGCCATGAATGTACATCACAAACATGATTGTCAAACCTGCCAATATATAACTCCATTGCACTTCTTGATCTTCGTCTTTGTAGGAAACATAACGTTGCCAACCGCGCCAAAAAGTCATGCCCACAATTAGGGCTAAAAGTACAAGACCTCCCATACCATGCCACATCATAGTTTCCATCGCCTTTAGACCCCAAGCACTTTTAATATCAGATGCGGGAGTTGCTAAAAACATTTCATAAAAACCAGCCGCTACCGTGGCAAAAGTAATGGTAGATGAACCAACCATGTTGTACCAACCAACATCAAATAATTGGGCGCGTTTTACAGAAATGCCCAAATATTTAAATGCCCACATTTCTAAGGGGAATAGCATACCAACGATATCGAAGGTAATACCAATAATGAATAAACCCAAGGTTAAATGGACTAAATTGGGGTGAATGGGAATGGTGTAAGGAAGACCATTTGCACCAAGTTGAATATTTAATTGAGTCACTAATTCTGGGTTCATGGTAGAAGTCCATCCTTTACTGCTTCGACAACTGGTACAGTGTGTAATCCGTACACCCATACGAGTTGATCACCGAGATAGACTTGAAAGCCAACAATTAGGGTTAAACCCAGGGCTGCGGCGATGTAATGAATTGGCAATCTTTGAGGATCGCGGGTGCGGAGAACATAACGCCAAGCGGTAATTGTGGCAATGATTCCCGACAGTGACCAACCGATGAGGGTGTGGTAATTTAGGACTGATTTAACTAGGTCGTAGGGTTGAGATAAACCAGCTTCAAATTGACCAAAGATAATGGCGACAAAGATAGCGATCGTTGCCACAAACATATTCCACCAACTCACTTCAAATAAGTTAGTTTTCCCGGTTAAAAAGCCAATTAAATCACAAAATACTGCGAATAAAATCATCGCAATTACAAAGTGAACCACAATTGGATGAATCGTATCGGGATAAGGCAAGTTATGGTCATTCAATGAAGTTAAATACTTCAGCATTGTATTCTCCTAGACATATTGATTGCTGCTCAGTGGCACTTTAATAATTTCTACATACCCGCTTATATTGTTACACCTCAACAAGTCTTGAAGAATATCTGTGTGAGGCTATACAATAAAGCAGATTAGAGCCTTTTGTATTTATGAAAATGATCTAGGGTTAACTCATTTCCTCATACCAATCATCAGCAACGGCAATCATTGATGTAGCTAAATTTAATCGCTGTTGTGAGTCCGATTTACTAACCCTACCTTTAGGTTAAGTAAATTTTTGTGAATTGTCAAAAAACTAAAAGTAAAACTTTTAGAATTAGAGAACAAGGCGGTAACTGCACTTATCTAGCCACACTTGCTTCATTTAAATATTATTAAGTTAAAAGCAAAAGTTTTGATGTCTACTACCGTACATTTAACAATTATTTTTTTGTCATTAAAATCACAGAAGTTTATTTGATTGAGGATAATGGCGTTAATATAGCGATCGCTCTCACTGAATCACTTTTATTACAGGCAGCAAAACACCGTCAACAGGACAGGTAATTATTACAAAATGTATCATCATCCAATCTAAAAACTCGCAATCATGATACAGTTAGCACAGCAACTCGGTTCTGATGAAAAACACCCATCAGAGGTAACGGGGAAAGCTTGGTGTGAATCCAGCACTGTCCCGCAGCTGTAATGAGACATAACTCTCAAAGTCAGAATGCCCGCCGAAAATCAACATCAACTATATCCATCTGCGAGGCACAGATGATTAAAATCATGAATCTTTCAATCAAAATTAATCGGTTTACCTCCATAAAGACTCTACAAATTGGAGATATCCAATACACATCCAAGAACTTTCACCAGATATCTAACTTAAATTGCTAGTTAGATTAATTAAGATTAATCAGAACCTAAAAATTACTAATCATCTCAGTCAAATACAGTCAGTAAATCTTCAAACCTGTAGACACAGGATTTGCCTAACTTTGATTGTATTCCATCAGTAATCGTGCAAAATCAATTCGACCTTTCACAAAAAGAACAGAAAAAATTGCGGTGATTTTTTGTTTCTTCTAAAAATGTGGAATAGATATCAATACTGTTCGGTTAAAGATTTTTGTAGCAACCCAACAAATGCTTATAAATCTTAGGTTATGCCTTCCCTTTCACACGCTTTGCGAACATCCAGTGTCCTGGAGGGATAAGTTTCATCACTCCGCAACCCTGATGGGAACAACCCAAGCACCAACAAGTATTGGCTAATAATCTGCTTTTCCAACTTATTCTTACATATTTTTCAATCAATGTCCAATCAAAAACATAGTCTATTTGTCTGCACAACTTGTGGTAGTCAATGGCAAGACGGTAAAAGAATTGGTCAAAGTCAAGGTGAACAACTACTACAACAGCTTCAAAAACTTGCAAAACATAGCGACTTGCATGATCAATTCTGCATTCAGGGGGTTGAATGTATGAGTGCTTGTAGTCATGCTTGTATCATTGCTTTTGCCGCACCAGCAAAATTCACCTATCTTTTTGGTGATTTAACCGTAGATATAAGTACATCTGCAATATTAGAATGTGCCAGTCAATACTATGCTAAAGCAGATGGTTTGCTGCCTTGGTCAGAACGGCCAGAACCCTTGAAAAAAGGTATTTTAGCCAAGATTCCCCCTCTCAATAAGTGGGCAAATTTAAGCGTCAGTTGTTGTTAATTAATAGATATCTCCAGAAAAGAATGTAAAAACGTTCCATTGAACCCCTCTACAAGGTCTCCAGATAACGCATATTGAATTTTCGGAGATATCTATTGCCATTTTAGACCATTCATGCGAGAATGATTACAATTCTCATTCAAGTCCTATTGTCGTAATCTCCTCCTAAAGAGACTGCAACTTTTTCATGACCGAATTTTTAGTTATCCAGGTGTTTAGATCAAAAAATGTCTACTAATTTATTTGCGAAAGTGGGAATTAAAATTGTTGCATCTAGTGTAACTATCTCCTTGGGTATATTGTTTGAGAATTACAAAGTTATGGGAGTAGAAAATTTACAACCAGTCGCAATACAAATTACTCAAAATCCTCCAGAAACCACAGCAGAAAAAGAAGCTGACATTGAAATAAACGTCATTGATAAACTATTAAATGAACCTGTTTTTTCACCCTTCCGTCAAGAAGGAACAGTTAAAGATTCCACCCGTCCAATTTATGTAATTACAGGTGAAGAAATGGAGGCACAAGGTGCTAGAACCATAAGAGAAGCACTCAAATTTCTGCCTGGTATATTAGGTGATGGTACAGTTGGCACAGAAGTTAATGCTTTAAGTGGTCAATTCATTCGTGGTTCTAATACAGGTCAAGTATTAATATTACTTGATGGTAGACCAATTAATAATGCAGGAAGTGGTGGTTTTGATCTTTCAGAATTTACAACCAATAATATTCAAAGAGTTGAAGTATTACCAGGAGGAGGTTCAACTCTTTACGGTTCTGATGCAATTGGGGGAGTAATTAATATTATTACCCGTCGTCCCACAGAGAAAATTACTACAGAAGCTAAAGTCAATTTAGGTGCTTATGGATTGAACCAACAGAGTATTCAAAATAGCGGCAAAAAAGATGATATCTCTTGGGTTATAGGTTACAACCGTACCCAAGCAGAAAATAATTATCCTTTTTCTATTCCCGAAGCTAATTTTTCAGGAACTCGAGAAAATAATGATGCACTTTATAACAATTTTAATCTCAAATTAGAAGCAGATTTAGGAAAACGGAATACCCTCAGTTTCTCGACTTTATACTTAAATAAAGAACAGGGAGTACCGGGAGGAGTTCCAATTCCTTTTCCAGTCAATGGACAAGGTTTCTTTAATTCACTCACAGATAAAAATCGTAAATACACAGATCAAATCTTGAGTGATTTAACCTGGAATTTAAAACTAGGAGATGGGGATGATTCTTTATTAACAGCAAGAATTTATGGTGATTTTTTGAACACTCGTTTTGATCCTAGTGGTTCAAGTCGGTTTGAGACTAACCAAACTTCCTACGGGATTCAAACCACACACAATTGGAACTTTGCTAAAGACCAAAATTTAGTTTATGGCTTTGACTATCGCACTGTCAATGTTCGCAATACTTCCTTTAGCTATTCTACTAATCAAGAAAGATTAAACTACGATAATGATATTAATCAAGGAGCCTTATTTGCCAAATACGAAGTAGCCTTAATCCCTAAATTAACTGTTAATTTAGGCTTACGTCAAGACTTTAGCAGCCTGGTAAATGGTTCAGTCACATCCCCATCTGTAGGAACAAAATTTGCTGTTTCTGAATCAACTACTTTAAGAGCAAACTACATCAAAAATTTCCGCGTTCCTACCATTGCTAACTTATTTAATGTCAATCCTAGCAATATTGGCAACCCAGAACTTAAACCAGAAAGAGGTGATAGTTATGATATTGGCATTGACCAAAAACTTGGTAATATTGGCTTACTAAGATTAACATTTTTCAAAAATAATGTATCCGATACAATAGCCTTTAAGCGACTGACACCACCAGTAAATGGTAATACAGGAACTTGGGAAAATATTGGCTTAGTGGAAACCACAGGAATTGAAGCTACATTGAATTTGCAGCTTGCCAAAAACATTTATAGCTTCATCAATTATACTGCAAATGATCCACGCATTTTAAAAAGTTCCAATTCCGCAGAAATTGACAAAGAATTGCGGTTTGCAGGTGCAGATAAATTAAATTTAGGAGTTTCCTATGAAAATCCTCAAGGTTTGTATTTGGGTTTATTAATGAATTCCTTAAATGGATATCCTACCAATAATATCAATACAGAATTTTTATCTGGTTATACCACCTTTGATTTTAAAATTCGCGTACCTTTAACTGATAAACTGGTAGTTACAGGTAGCCTAGAAAATCTCTTTAATCAGCGTTATCAATTGTTTCCAGGTTTTCCAGACGGAGGTAGAGGATTTCAACTTGGTTTTAGTGCTATGTTTTAATATTGTTTTCTCACGCAGAATTTTAGAGAGTTATGAGTTATATAAATCTCACAGTTAATGTCTCTTGTAGGGTGCGTCAGACAGAATAATTTAGGCTAAAATCACTAATTTTAAGTTTCTGACGCACCTTATTTCACTAAAAAAGCACAAAAGTTTAATACAAGGAAGGTATTTTATGGCTGATTTTAATTGTTGGGTAACACCAGTAAATGAAAAAACAATTGAAGCGACGGGGAGTAATTGGCAAATTGAATATGAATTTTTTGATTGTCAAGGTGATATCCTTGCTTGTTTGGTATATACTTTATTTCAGCAAAATTGGCATCAAGTCGGTTTAGGACACCTGGAACAAGGTAGTGTTTTAGAATTGGAATTTCACGAAGCGCCTAAAAAATGTGTTCTCTATGATGGATATTTAACTGTAATTACTAGAGATTGGCATTTCCATTTATGTATCGAAGAAACTTTAGGAGGACCTAATGCAGAAACTTCTATCGAAGTAAGACAACAACGTTTGATTAATAAGGGTGCATTTTATCGACGGATAAATCCAGAGGGAGAACCCAGGAGTTGGGGTATTCAATTTTGGAATGGTGCTGGTGAAAAAGCTATGACAATATTTTTACCTAATCCCTATGTAGAGGATGAAAATTTGCTTCCTGAAGGTAAGGGAGATTTTACAAAATTAGATTTTTATCAGGAACTTAGAGATATTTATGTATTAGGTAAAAAACCAATTCCTTTTACTAAAAACCCTCTCAAATGTGCCTATCTTGCAGTTTGTACATCTGGACGTTGTTATCCTTCTCGAAAATGGCAACCTACTTTTGATGCTTTAAAATCAGCCATTGAAAAAGCGGAATTAGATTTGGAAGTTAGAACAAGTGGTTGTTTACAAGTTTGTAAGTTGGGTCCTGTTGTTTATCATTCTACTGATAGAACTTGGTATAGTCGTGTTAAGCCGGAAGTTGCAGAAAGAATTGTACAGGAACATTTAGTAGAGGGGAATAAGGTTGTTGAATATATATATCCTTAGTTGGTGTTTTTTTAGGGTTATTTTTTCACGCAGAGGCGCGGAGGCACAGAGAGAATTAAGAACAATATGGAAAATGATTTTTCTATTTCAGTTGTTTTTAGTTGTTGTTTCTTGTCAAGGTTCTAAAAATAGTCCGGTTGTTAGTTCAGTTGATAATAGCTGTGTTCAAAGTTATGATGCTAATGTTGATTATTTTCCCAATAAGGTGAAGGTTACTCATGCAATGGGCTTTGCAGTTGAATACTATAACAACTATAAAGTCGTGACGATTAAAAATCCTTGGAAAGATGCTAAAACGGGGTTTAAATATGTTTTGGTTCAATGCGGTACACCAATACCACAAGGGTTTGAAGAATCTCAGATATTTACTACACCTGTAAATTCTGTGATTTCTCTTTCTACAACTCATTTACCACATTTTGCTAAATTAAACCTTGTTGATAAGTTAATTGGTGTTAGCGATATCAAGCAAGTAACTACAGCAGAGTTTATTGATAGAATCAAAGCTGGTAGTGTGGTATCTGTTGGGAATAATTCTAGTGTTAATGTCGAGAAAATTTTAGAACTTAATCCTGAATTAATTACCACTTTTGGTACTGGAAATAAACAAATTGACAGTTTTCCTAAACTGTTAGAAGCTGGATTAAAAGTAGCGATAAATGCTGAATATATGGAAGATACACCACTGGGAAGAAGTGAATGGTTGAAATTTACTGCTTTATTTTTTAATAAAGAGGAAGAGTCCGAAAAGATATTTGCTGAAATTGCCAATAAGTATGAAGATATCGTTGTTAAAGCTAAAGCTGTTAAAAAACGTCCAACTGTTTTTGTAGGATTCAATTTTAAAGGGACTTGGTATACACCTGGTGGTAACAGTTATGTTGCTAAATATCTCGCTGACGCAGGAGCAAATTATCTCTGGAGTGAGGATAAATCATCTGGTAGTTTACCTATATCTTTTGAAACTGTTTTTGAACGTGCTGCTAATGCCGATTATTGGTTGAATTTTAGACAATCTTGGAATAATTCCAAAGATGTCATTATTGAAGATAATCGCTATGGTGATTTTAAGGCTTTCAAAAAAGGAAATCTTTATAATAACAACGCTCGTATTAATGCTAATGGTGGTAATGATTACTGGCAAAGTGGTATTAGTAATCCAGATGTAGTTTTATCTGATTTGATTAAAATACTTCATCCAGAAATATTACCCAACCATCAACTATTTTACTACCAAAAACTTACTCAATAATGTTAAGTGCAAAATCTAAAAATTTAACCTCTCTACCACAACAAAAGGTTGTTCCTGGAATCAGAACTCTAATTTTTTTAATTTTACTACTAGGTTTATTCTTAGTATTTCTACTAGATTTAGCTTTAGGTGCTGTGGATATTCCGATTAATCAAGTAATCACGATTTTGCTGGGACAAGAAGGAGAAAAAACAACATGGACAAGTATTATTTTCAAGTTTCGTTTACCTAAAGCCTTAACCGCAATTTTAGCAGGTGCGGCTTTAGGGGTGAGTGGGTTACAAATGCAAACCCTATTTAAAAATCCTTTAGCTGGTCCATTTGTATTAGGAATTAGTTCTGGTGCAAGTTTAGGAGTAGCATTACTTTTATTAACTGTAAGCACAACTGCACCGACATTATTAACTAATCTAGGAATAATTAGTGATTTTAGTTTAGTTATAGCTGCGAGTTTTGGTGCAGCATCAGTATTAGGGTTGATGTTAGTTGTTTCTCGTCGGGTGCAAGACACAATGACGCTGTTAATTTTAGGTTTATTGTTTGGATATGCGACAAGTGCAATAGTGAGTATTCTGTTGCAATTTAGTTCAAAAGAACGTATTCAAAGTTATATAATGTGGACTTTTGGCAGTTTCACCGGGGTAACTTGGCAACAATTAGCTATCTTAACCCCAGTTATCTGTTCAGGTTTATTAATAGCCTTGCTACAATCAAAGTCTCTCAATGCACTTTTATTAGGTGAATCTTATGCACGCAGTTTAGGATTAACGGTGCAGAAAACCAGGTTTGTTGTTATTAGCAGTGCATCAATATTAGCAGGAGCGATTACTGCTTTTTGTGGTCCAATAGCATTTTTAGGTGTAGCGATTCCTCATCTTTGTCGCAGTGTTTTCAATACTTCAGATCATCGAGTATTAACCCCTGGTGTTATAATTATGGGTGCTATTTTAGCTTTGTTTGCTGATTTATTTTCCCAAATTCTGATCAATCAAATGGTTTTACCTTTAAATGCTATTACTGCTTTGATAGGAACTCCCGTTGTTACTTGGGTAATTCTACAACGTAATTCAAAAAAATCTTTTCCGTCATGAGTAACTCAATTCTGACAACTTACAATCTGAATATAGGTTACAAGACATCCCAAAAGACTATTCGTAATATTGCATCTAATATTTGTGTTTCTTTGCAAGCAGGAGAATTGGTTTGTTTACTAGGACATAATGGTTCTGGTAAATCTACTTTATTGCGAACTTTGGCGGGAATGCAACCACCACTTGCTGGGGAGGTTAGACTTTTAGACCATGATATTTACAAATTACCACCACAAGAATTAGCAAAACGTTTGAGTTTGGTATTGACGGAAAAAATTGATGTGGGAATGTTATCGGCTTATGCTTTGGTGACAATGGGAAGATATCCTTATACTGACTGGTGGGGAAAGTTAACATCTAAAGATGAAGATATAATTAATTGGTCGATAAAATCTGTGGGAGCGGTAAATCTAGCACAACGCAATGTTAGCGAATTAAGTGATGGTGAAAGACAAAAAATCATGATTGCTCGTGCTTTAGCACAGTCTCCTATTGTGATGTTATTGGATGAACCAACAGCATTTTTAGATTTACCACGCCGGGTAGAGATTATGCAATTGTTGCGTCAATTAGCGCAGGATACAAATCAAGCCATTTTGCTTTCTACCCATGATTTAGACTTAGCTTTACGTCTTGCTGATAAAGTTTGGTTATTGGGAAATAATGGTATTTTACACGTTGGCGCACCAGAAGATTTGATATTAAATGGTACATTTACTGATATTTTTCGCAGTGAAGGTGTGGAATTTGATATATTTTCTGGGGAATTTCATCTACATATACCATACAAAGGAGAGGTTAATTTAATAGGTGAAGGTATTGCAGCTATTTGGACTATTCGGGCTTTAAAAAGAGTTGGATTTATAGTTATACAAGATGATAAAAATACACAAATTACGGTAGAGGTGATATCTGCTTCTAAAGTAGTTTTTTGGCGAATTACAAATAGTCAGTCTGTGTCTATACTTCATTCGTTGTATGAAGTGATTAAATTTTTGCATTGTTTATAAAACCCACATTCCGCACTTCAAAATGTACTATACCC